>CAKZKH010000202.1 GCA_937122485.1 uncultured bacterium
CCGATGTACGCCCAGCAGCTCGGCCTGTTCTTGGGGTCGCTGGTGATGATGTACGAGTCCGGGGGCACCGCCGACGCCTACTGCCGGGCGGTGCGAGAAAGGGACGTGATCCTGGACGAGTTCACCGTGGTCCTGCGCGATGCCTGCGGGGCCAAAACGGAAATTCCGGTCACGATCGTCATCCGAGTGGAGGACCAGGTGCCGCCGAACGTGGTGTACCCGGCCCGGGACCGCACCGTGGAGTGCGACGGCCAGGGGAACACCGCTGCCCTCGCGTCATGGCTGAGGCTCCACGGTGGGGCGTGGGCCACCGACAACTGCTGCAACGTCACCTGGAGCCATCGGATCGACGAGCAGGTGCGCACGTGCGGAGGGGCCGGCCACATCAGGGTCACGTTCATCGCCACCGACTGCGCTGGCAACAGCTCTTCAACCTCCGCCACGTTCACCATCAGGGACACCACGGCACCCGTGCTGACCGTTCCCCCGGACGTGGAGTTGGGCTGCAACCCCCAGGACACGAGCCCGGAGGCCAGCGGCTGGGCCACGGCCAGGGACAACTGCGATCCCAACCCAGAGCTGAGCTACACCGACACCCTCAGCATAGTAGGATGCCGGGTGACCATCGAGCGCACCTGGATCGCCCGGGATGCCTGCGGGAACACCGCGCAGTCCAGGCAAATCATCACCTACACCGCCGATTTGGTCCCGCCCACGGTCCACTGCCCAGGGCACATTTACCGCCGGTCCACCCAACCCCCGGGAACGCGTGTGTGGGTGGAATTCGACATCGGAGCGACCGACACCTGCAGCAGGCCGAGTGTGTTCTGCATGCCGAGCGGAGGGTGGTTCGAGGTAGGGACGACCAGTCTGGCCTCCACCAGCTGCACGGCCCACGACGCCTGTGGAAACGCGACGAGCCAAGAGTGCACGTTCTGGGTGACGGTGGAGTTCCTCTGCCCACCCCTCGTGGCCCGGTCCGATTCCGCCGAGGCTCCCACCGGCTACGTGTGGATCCCGGTGTTGGCCAACGACAGCGGCTACGGCCTGCGGATCGTAGGCGTCTCTCCGCCGATGTGCGGGAGCGCCTAGATCTCGGGAGACGGGATCGTGTACACCACCATGGGGTGGTCCCCGCTGTGTCCCCCTCCGTACCCGGGGATGCAGGAGACGTTCTTCTACGCAGTGATGGACGCGTGCGGGAACATCGCTTGGGCCTCGGTGACGGTGACCATCACCTGCGAGATCTGTCCCTTGGCGGTTCCTCCAGAAGAGGAGCCATGAGGGGCTGGGCCCTTGGGGTGCTCTTGGGCGGGGTGGCCCTGGCCGCCCCGCCCTCTTTTCTTTGGGAAGGGAAGCTCCTTTGGACCCTGCCGTCGGCAGTGCCGGCGTGGGATTCCCGCTTGGAGGTGGCCTGGGAGCTTGCCGGCTGGCGGTGGGGCGCCGTGGGCACCTTTAAGGACGCAGCGTGGAGGGCCCTCACCCTCTCCTGCTCCGGGAATCTCGGGGAGTTCGCCCTTTCTCCGGCGATGACCTTCGACCCCCAAGAGGCGAGGTTCCTCGGCCTGACCGTTCCCTGGAAGCTCGGCTTCCTTGGCCTGGCCCTAGAGGGCCTGGCCAGGTTGGAAGAGAAGGGCTTGGGGTGGGGGCTGACCCTTGTCGGGCCGAGGGACGGGCTTGTCGAGCGGGTGCGGGTTCGGTTCAACCTCAAGCGCTCCTTGGACGAGGTGGTAGAGGAGACGTTCGCCCCAAGCTTCTCCTTCGGGGAGGTCTGGTTCCGAGTCAGGCCTCCCTGGTGCGTGGAGCGGATACGGGGGTGGCTGCAGTTCACCAAAGAAGGATTCGAGGAATTGGCCCTGAGCTTCCCCCTTCCCTGGAAGCTTGACTGCGGGGTCTCGTTCGGGGCGAGGTTGCGGTTCCGCCCGGACGAGGCCCGAATAACTCTGTTCCCAAGCCTCCTCTATCAATGGCCGCCTGGGGTGACCGTCTTCCTTGGCCTCGACTGGGATGCCGCTACCTCGGCCCTGCGGGGGATCAAGGTGTACGGGCTGGGATTCCACGGAGAAGTGGGCAAGCTCCGGTTCCGCACCGTGACCAGTTTGGCAAAGGACCGGATCGGTCTTGTGAAGGACCCTACTGGGAACTCCTGGAGCTGATCTGGAAGGTGCGCGGCTGCTGCGGAGAAGGTGAGGTGACGGTCACGTTCTACTTCGGGGACGGCGGCCTTTTCGGCCTAGGCGAGGTGGCCCTGGCCCTGGAGGTGCCCATCCTTCCGAACTTTGTGCTCGGCGCAGAAGCCGAGCTTTCCTTTTTCGGGG
>CAKZKH010000203.1 GCA_937122485.1 uncultured bacterium
AAGCAGAGGACAAGTCTTTGCCGAGATTCGTATCCTCGGCCCCTTCTCTTTTCGCAGGCCGTCCTCACAGATCTCCCCCCTCCTTAAGGCACGGCGGTCTCCTCCTGGGCTGACCTTGGGCCCAACCGGTCCCGCACTTCTTGAACCACGTCAAGGATCCGGAAGAACACGAGCAGAACTTCGCAGTAGATGCGGATGAGCAGGGGACCGATGAGGATGAAGAGAATCCCCCGGACCACCAGCCAACCGCCGCCGTAAGTGCGCGAAGCCCCAGCCACAATGCTCACGATCCCCACAATCACGCAGGCCCCCACACCCACCCAAAACAGCACCTCGGCGATGAGCGGGGTGATCATCTTTCGAAAGGACAAGAACTCGCTCATGTTCCACCTCCAGGCGTGCACTGTACGGCGCTGGTCCAAACGGGGCAAACCGGCTAGAGCGCCTGCCGGCAGAGGACGCGCTCGGGAGGGCACTCCAGCTGCTTGAGCTCCTGGGCCACCGCTTGACCGATGGGGTTGTTCCCCCTGGCCAGGAACTGGGCGAGCTGCCCATGGAGGCACTTGACCCGCCCAAAGTTCGCCAGACCAACGATGCCCGTTTGGGTGCGGTTCAAGGCCCCATGGGAAAACAGAAAAGCCCAGTCCTCTGGGGTCAAAAGCCCGTTGCGCTCCTGGCGGTAGCTTTCCTGGGCTTGGCGGTACAGGGCGGCAAGCTGGGGATCCTCTTCCAAGCGGGCCTCCCACCGCTTGACGTCCCCGCGGGTTTCCATCTGGGAGACCGCCGCACTCAAGAATGGGCAGGTCAGCCAAAACAGAGTAGGGAAGAAGACAAAGCTCGACCCGTGGCGGTGCAGGGGGTGGGTTTGAATCACCTGAGGGAAGCCGTAGGAACAAGAGCGGACCACGCCCAGGACGCCCTGGGGCAGGCGCCCAATTTGCCACGCGATGACCTTGAGGTCCTGTTCGGTGGGGGCTTTGTCCTCACGCCCCATGGGAAACAAAGCTATGAGCCAAAGCCCACTCCCGCAGGGAAACCTCGGCCAGGGCGGGGACTCCCAACGGCCGAAACGCCACGAGCAGCACGCGGATGCCTTCGTCCACATCGATGTTTTCGCCGGTGAGGGTGGACAAGTCCCCCAGGGGCGCCGCCCGGGAGGGGACTCCTTTGGGGCTGTAGCCGGGCTGAAGGGCTTTCAGGATCCGCGAGGCCGGGGCTACGTCGGGCCTGAGCAGGAGGGTGCCGTGGTGCAGAAGGGCCCGGTCCCGCAACTGGGCCGACCCCGAAACTTTCTGGTTGCCCACAAACACGCTTCCCTCGCGGGCCTCAAACGGCAAGCTGAACCGCCTGTGCAAAGTTTGAGCCAAAAGCCCGGTGATCCTCTCCCGCGAGGCGTGCACGTTCGTCCACGTCCCCGTGAGGGGCAAGAACAGGGAAAAGTTGAGGTTGCCGGGGTAGTGGTACACCGCCCCTCCCCCGGAAGCCCTCCTTACCACAGGGATGTGGTGACGCCGACAGTACCCCACATCGGCCTCGTCTTCCGGATCCTGGCCCCGTCCAACCACCACGCAGCGGGGGTTCTGCCAAATCCTCAGCGTGGGAGGTACCCGCCCCTGGGCCACCTCGCTCAGGATCGCCTCGTCCAAGGCCAAGTTGAGCTGGGGGTCGCGAAACTTGAGGTCCAGGAGCACGCGCATGGCCTAACCCCTGAGTTGGCGGTAAGCGGTCTCTGCCCGAAACGAAGTCCGGGCCAACGGCTCGGCTACCACCGCCCCAAACCCCAGCGCCCCCGCCTCCGCTGCCCAGGCGGCAAACTCCTCCGGCGGCACGTAGCGGGCCAGGGGAAGCTGCCTGGGCGTGGGCCGCAGGTACTGGCCCAGCACCACGATGTCCACCCCCACCCGGCGAAGATCCTTCAAGGCTTCGCTCACTTCTTCCCTCCGCTCGCCCAGCCCAAGAAGAAGGGAAGACTTGGTGAGGATCCCCGGGTTTTGCTCTTTGACAGTTTGCAGCACTTGGAGAGAAAGCGCGTAGGAAGAGCGGCGGTCCCGCACCCAGGGGGTCAAGCGGCGCACCGTCTCCAGGTTGTGCCCCACCACGTC
>CAKZKH010000204.1 GCA_937122485.1 uncultured bacterium
CGAGATTCAAGGATACCTGGCCCTGTCCTTCCTTCAACCCTGGCCAGGTTTGGACTTGCTCGGCACCTTCTCCCAGTCCTTGAGGAACCGGGCGATCCCGGCTTCGGTCAAGGGGTGAGCGAATAGTTTCTTCAGGACATCGTAGGGAACAGTGGCAATGGGAGCACCCAACAGGGCTGCTTCCACAACGTGGCGGGGATGGCGGACGCTGGCCACGATGACCTCGGTTTGGAATCCGTAATTCTCGTAGACGGTGAGTATTTCTTGTACCACGGCCATGCCATCGCCCCCGGCGTCGTCGATGCGCCCCACAAAGGGAGACACGTAGCTCGCGCCGCACTTGGCGGCGAGCAAGGCTTGGTTGGCCGAGAACACCAGCGTGACGTTGGTGGGGATGCCCTGGCTTTGGAGCTTTTGCACGGCTTGAAGTCCAGGTTCGGTGAGGGGGATTTTGATGACCACGTTCTTGGCTACCTGGGCCAGTTCGCGGGCCTCGCGGACCATGCCTTGGGTATCCAGGGCCACCACTTCAGCGGAAACGGGTCCGGACACGATTTGACAGATCTCGGTGAGGGCCTCCATGAACGGCCGGCCTTCCCGAGCCACCAGGGTGGGGTTCGTCGTTACCCCATCGATGAGCCAAGCCAGATCGCGGATTTCCTCCACGTTGGCCGTGTCCAAGTACAGCTTCATCGCTTCCTCCCAAGCCCAGTCTAGCTCACCCGGCTTGGGGCTGGCAAGGGGGGGACCTCCTCCTCCCCGGTTCGTCCTTGGGCCCCCTTGCACTTACAATGCTGGGGACACCGAAGGAGGTGCGATGATCATCATCGGCTGGATTCTGCTGGGGTTACTGGTGGTGGTTTCTTTTTGGTTTGCCCTCACGTACAACAAGTTTGTCAACCTCCAGGTGCGCTCCGAGGAGGCTTGGCGGGGGATCGATACGCTTCTGCGCAAGCGAGCGGACCTCATCCCCAACCTTGTGGAGACCGTCAAAGGGTATGCCGGCCACGAACGGGAAATCTTTGAAAAAGTTGCCGAGGCCCGCTCGGCCTCGTTGCGGGCGCGCACGCCCAAGGAACAAGGCGAGGCAGACAACATGCTGGCTGGGACGCTCAAGACCCTCTTTGCCGTGGCCGAAAACTACCCCCAACTCAAGGCCAACGAGAACTTCATGGGTCTGCAGAAGTCCTTGGAAAACATCGAGGAGGAACTGGCCCGGTCCCGGCGGTACTACAACGCCTTTGTGCGGGACCTGAACACGGCCGTGCGGGTGTTCCCTCAGAACATCGTGGCTGCCCTGTTCGGCATCAAGGAGCGGGAGTTCTACATGCTCCCCTCGGAGGCCATGCAGGAGCCACCCAAGGTGAGCTTCACCTCATGACCAGGGTCCTCGCGGCCTTCCTCCTCATTGGGGTCTCCCTCGGGGCTTTTCCCGAGGAGATCACCTCCTTTCTTGTGGACATCGAGGTGAGGGAAGAGGGGTTCCTCCGCGTCACCGAGGACATCACCGTGCTGTTTGATGTGGCCCGGCACGGGATCATCCGGGACATCCCCATCTCCTACCGCCTCCCCACCGGGGAGCGGTACACCCTGCGGGTCACGGTGGAGGAGGTTCTCGCCGAGGGGGTGTCTGTTCCCTACAGGCGGTACCGGGAGGGCGATGCCTTGGCCCTCAAGATTGGGGACCCGGAGCGAACGGTGAAGGGATTGGTCCGGTACACGATCGGGTACAAGGTGGCCCGGGCCATCCGTGTCTACGGGGAAGAGGCCGAGGTTTACTGGAACGCCATTGGCACCGAGTGGACCATGCCCATCCGGGCAGCCCAAGTGCGGATCACCGTGCCCGCGGGCGCGACCGATGTGCGCGGGGTGGGGTACCGCGGGTACTACGGCTCCCAGGGGACGTTCGAGCTCAGGCAGGATGGGAGGACTCTTCTGGGGCAGGGAGCCAACCTCCGCCCAGGGGAAGGGATCACCGTGGCGGTCCGGTTCCCCAAGTCCGCGGTCCGCCTCCCGGGCTTCGCCCAGAACCTCTTGTGGTTTCTCCAGGACAACCTGTACGCAGGGATTCCCCTGGTTGTGTTTGTGGGGATGTTCCTGTTGTGGTGGAGGCGTGGCCGTGACCCCAAGGTGGGGACAGTGGCCCCGGAGTACAAGCCGCCAGAGAAAGTTGGCCCTGCCGAGGCCGGGGTGCTCCTGGACGACCTGGTGGACCCTCGTGATTTTGCAGCGGCCATCGTTTCCCTGGCCGTGAAAGGGCACCTCAAGATCCGGGAAATCTGGGACGACGGGCGGGGACGTGAGCCCGAGGATTTCGAGCTGGTGGCCCAGTCCTCCAACCAAACCCTCACCAAGTACGAGGAAGGGGTGCTTGGAGCACTGCTTGGGGGAAAGCAGCAGCGGACGCTTAGGGACCTCAAGTACAAGCTGTACGACAAGATACCGGGGCTCGCGGCGCGGCTGTACATGGACCTGACCGAGGCGGGCTACTATGTGGCCAACCCCGATCGGGTGCGCAATGCCTACCGGGGAGGGGCTGTGGTGCTGCTGTTTTTGGCCGTGGCCTTGGGGATGTTCCTCAGCTCCCTGTACCTGGGCCTGGCCCTGGGGGTGTCGGCCGTGATTGTGTTTGGCTTCTCCCGGTTCATGCCGGCCAAGACGGGGAGGGGCATCGAGGCCCTCCGGCAGGTGTTGGGCCTCCAGGAGTACATTCGCCGAGCGGAGGTGGACCGCATCGAATTTGCGGCCAAGGAGAAGCACTTCGAGGAGCTTCTGCCCTACGCCATGGCGTTGGGCCTTACCGAGTTGTGGACCGGGAAGTTCGAAGGGCTGATCCGGGAGCCGCCTGGGTGGTACGAGGGCCGGTTCCCCACCTTCGCTCCCTCCTGGTTTGGGACGAGGTTGTTGGCCCTGCAAACCCGGGCCTACACGGCCGCTACGGCTGCGCCGCGCTCGGCCCAGCGGGGCGGGTGGTCCGGCGGTTCGGGGTTCGGTGGCCGGGGCTTCTCCGGAGGAGGGATGGGTGGAGGCGGAGGTCGAAGCTGGTGAGGGGATAAACCCCCTGTTCTGGGTCGTTGTTGGGATTGCACTTGTGATCTTCGCGGCCGTGGTGATCCGTCGGCAGGTGCGGCGGGTGGAGCTCGGGCGAACCAAGATCGACGAGGCCTGGAAGAAGGTGGACAAGGCCCTGAGCGAGCGCATCGCGGCTCTGGACGCCATGGAACAGGCCTTGGGGAGGGCCGGCCTTGTTCCCGAGGCTCGACCGCGCCTTCGGCAGGCTGGAGAAGCCCTGCAGACGAACCGCCCGCAGGGCCCGCGGGCGTTGGCCGAAATCTCTGACCAGATCGAGGGCACACTTGCCCAGATCTACCGGGCTCTCCCCCGCGAAAGGCTTGAGGACCTGCGCCAAGCTCAGAACCGCTTGGCCCAGGCGGATGAAGAGCTGGACCTTGTGGGTTCTCAGTACAATGAGCTTGTGTTCCTGTGGATCAAGTTGGTTCAGCGTTTCCCCTACCGCTTGATTGCCCGCAGAAAGAATCTCACCTACCCCGAACCTTTCTTGCTCCCCGAAGAGGACGAGGACTTCATTCGCCGTCGGTTGAGTCCTTAGGAGATCAGTCCTTGGTTCCCTCCCCCAACGTGGGTCGGCTTGGCGTCGAGGAGGTCCCCCTGGGGGACCCGCGGTTGAAGCTGTTCGTCCAGGTGCCATGGGAGCTTTACCGCGGCGACCCGTACTGGCGGCCGCCCCTGCGCGGGGAGTTCTTGGGCAGCCGTCTCTTGGGGCTGACCGGGCTTTTGACCCCCCGCCACCCCTACCATCGCCACGCCCAGGTGACGCACTTTGTGGCCCGCTCGGGGAAAAAGCTGTTGGGCCGCGTCTCCGCCGCCATCAACCTGCGGTTCAACCACCACCATGGGGACAACCTGGGGTTCTTCGGGTTTTTCGAGTGCGTGGAGGATTATAGGGTGGCCCAAGCCCTGCTCGATCAGGCCCGGGCCTGGCTCGGCGCTCGGGGTTGCCGGGCCATGCGGGGCCCCGGGGGGTACTCCACCGCCACCCACGAATCCCACCAAGGGGTGCTGATCCAGGGCTTCACCACGCCCCCCACCGTGGAGCTCACCCACAATCCCCCTTTCTATGGGGAGTTCTTGGAGCGCTACGGCCTGAGGAAGGTGAAGGACTACGTGGCCTACCGCATT
>CAKZKH010000205.1 GCA_937122485.1 uncultured bacterium
ACGATCAGGGCCAGGCAGTCCAGCAAGAACAAGATCTGCAGGAGCGTCCTGAAGATTGCCATCCCTGGATGCACCAGGCCCGCAGTATACACCACCAGTTCCTTCTCCTGCAACCGCGGGACATCCGCCGGGTAGAATCCCGAGGTGGCCAAGTTCGTGTTCGTGACCGGTGGCGTGATTTCCGGACTGGGCAAAGGGGTCGTCACCGCCTCCCTGGGCTGCCTCCTCAAGGCCCGGGGGGTGCCTGTGACCCTCCAGAAGATCGATCCCTACCTCAACATGGACGCAGGGACCATGAACCCTTACGAGCACGGGGAGGTGTTTGTCACCTGGGATGGATTGGAGACCGACCTGGACGTGGGCCACTACGAGCGATTCCTTGGCCAGAACCTTGGGCGGGCCAACTACCTCACCACCGGCCAGGTGTACTGGAGCGTCATCGAGCGGGAACGTGGGGGCGAGTACTTGGGGCATACGGTGCAGGTGATTCCCCACATCACAAACGAGATCAAGCGCCGGGTGCGGGAGGCCCTTCAGACCAGCGGGGCCGAGGTGGTGGTGGTGGAAGTGGGGGGAACGGTGGGGGACATTGAAGGCCTCCCCTACCTCGAGGCCATCCGCCAACTCCAGGACGAGCTGCCCCAGGAGGACGTGGCCGTGGTCCACCTCGCCTATGTCCCAGTCTTGTCCACCACCGGGGAACTGAAGACCAAGCCCACCCAGCATTCGGTGAAAGAGCTGCGCACGGCCGGGATCCAACCGGACTTTGTGGTGGCCCGAAGCCCCACGGAACTTCCCCGCCCCCTGCGGGACAAGATTGCCCTGTTCTGCGACGTGTCCCCCGACCACGTCATCGCCTGCGCGGATCTACCTTCCATCTACGAGGTGCCCCTGGCCCTCCGGGAGGAGGGATTGGACGTGAAGCTCCTTCACCGGTTGGGCCTCCAGGCCCAGGCCGAGGACCTCCGGGCTTGGGAGGCGTTCGTGGCCAAGTTGCGCACCGCGGACCGGACCACGCGGATCGGGATCGTGGGCAAGTACGTGGAACTCCACGACGCGTACCTTTCCATCCTGGAGGCCCTCCACCATGCAGGGGCCGCGTTGGGGCTGGGGGTCGAGGTCGCTTGGATCCCCTCGGCCCGGGTGGAGCAGGAAGGCGAGTCCGCCCTGCACGGAGTGTCGGGGATCCTCGTCCCCGGTGGATTCGGCGAGCGGGGTATCGAGGGGAAGATCGCCGCCGTGAGCTACGCCCGGAGGATGAGAATTCCGTTCTTTGGCATTTGCCTGGGGATGCAACTGGCGGTGGTAGCCTTTGCCCGCGACGTTCTGGGTTGGAGGAACGCTCATTCCACCGAATTTGCCCCGGGCACACCCTACCCCGTCATCGATCTTCTGCCCGATCAGCACGGGGTAAAAGCCAAAGGGGGCACCATGAGGTTGGGAGAATACCCGGCCGTGCTGGATCCGCACAGCTTGGTGTTCTCCACCTACGGGCGCCGAGAGATCGCCGAACGCCATCGACACCGGTTCGAGTTCAACCCCCTCTACTTTGAGGACTTCGCGTCGGCGGGGTTGAAGGCCTCGGCCCTTTCCCCAGACGGGCGGCTGGTGGAGGCGGTGGAGGACCCCCGTCACCCCTGGTTTGTAGGAGTGCAGTACCACCCAGAGTTCACCTCCCGCCCGACGGCTCCCCACCCCTTGTTTGTGGGTTTCTTGCGCGCATGCTCGTCCTCCTGCTCTTAGTCTCGGCTGTTGCGTGGTCTGCGCTGGGCCAGAACGTGGAGGCCTCCGCCCCCTGGCTCACGGTGTACGACGAGGCTGGGCGGCCCAAGTGGGAGGTACAGATGGAACGCCTGGTCCGAACTTCCGCCGGTTGGACCGGGACGGACGTCCGCGTCACCTTGTTTCTTGAAGGTAGCCCGGCCGTGGCCCTCCAGGCCGAGACCATCGCCGCGGATACGTACGGGCGGGAGTGGACCCTATCCGGGAGGGTACGTGGGGAAGGCGAAGGGTTCACTATGGAGTGTGCCCAGGCCCGGTGGGCAGGTGGTCTGTGGTTGGAGGAAGTGGAGGCTTGGGGCCGAGGTGTCACCCTTCGCGCGGCCCGTGTCCAGTGGCGCATGGGCCAGGCCCTTGAGTTGTCCCAAGGTTCCACCTCCTTTTCCGGTTGGAGCGTGGAGTTCTCCTCGGGCACGTACGTCCTCGCGGCCGAGGAGCTTGTGGCCTGGGACGTGACCGTGCGGGGCCACGGGATCGAGCTTGTGGGCCAGGAACTCCAGGCTTGGCCCAGGGTGGGCAAAATTCGGGTCAAGGGGGCGAAACTTGTCCGCTCAGCTTGAAGGGCGGAACTTGGTGCGGCTGTTCGGGCGGCGCCGGGCGGTGGACCACCTCTCGGTGAGGTTCGCACCTGGCCAGGTTACCGGCCTTCTGGGCCCCAATGGAGCGGGAAAGACCACGACCTTCTACATGATCGCTGGCTTCCTCCGCCCCTCCGCAGGGGACGTGTACTTCGATGGAAAGCGAATCACCCGCCTCCCCTTCTTCCAAAGGTCCCGCATGGGCGTGCACTACCTGCCTCAGGAACCTTCGGTGTTTCTGCGGACCACGGTGCGGGGCAACCTCAAGCTGGCCTTGGACGGGCTGCAAATGCGGTGGAACGGGTCGGTGGACGAGATTGTGGAGGACTTGGGCTTGGCCTCGTTGCTAGGACGACCGGTGGGGAAGTTGTCCGCTGGGGAGCGGAGAAAGGTGGAGATCGCCCGGGCCTTGGTGGCCCGCCCCTCGTTCCTCCTTCTGGACGAGCCCTTTTCTGGCGTGGATCCGAGGACCGTGGCCGAGCTGGCCAGCCTTCTGAGGAAGCTGGCGGGGTCAGGGATCGGCATTGCGGTGTGCGACCACAACGTGCGCGACACGCTCAAAATCACCGATCGAGCCTACATCATCCACCAAGGTCGGCTCCTCTTGGAGGGAACCCCCGAGGAGATCTTGGCCGATCCCCAGGCCCGGCTGGCCTACCTGGGGGAGACCTTTACCCTGTAAGCGACCTTCCCCTCCTGGGGAGGGGAAGGCCACGGAGGGTGGATGCGGAAGCGGGCTCTCTATCGACGTCTTCCACAACCTCCAGAGCTGCATTCCTCCACCGTCACCCACCGGGAAGTGCGGGCTTCGGCCCCGGAACGGTCCTTCACGGTCAAGGTGACCTGGAACTTCCCAGGGGTCAGGTAAGCGTGGGTCACGATCTTGCCCTCGGCGGTGGCTCCGTCTCCGAACTCCCAGATCCACCCCACCAGGTCCCCGTCAGGATCCGAGGAAGAGGAACCGTCGAAGCTGACGGGCTCGTCTTCGAAGGGATCCAAGGGGTAGAAGGTGAAGGCGGCCGTGGGGGGGTTGTTGAGGACCCGAACGAACCTTGTGCCCCGGGCGGTCCCGGACGGGCCCACCACGACCAGGGTTACGAGGTACTCCCCGGCCCGCTGGTAGGTGTGTTGGATCTCTCGGGCGGAGAGGACGGGTGAGCCATCTCCGAAGTCCCACAGGAAGTCGCCCACAGGGCCGCGGGGATCGGAGGATTCCCCCCCGTCGAAGTGGACGGCCAAAGGGGCCCGGCCTTCTTCGGGGTTGGCCAGAATTCGGGCCACAGGACCCATCTGTTCCTGCACCGTGCACCCCGCGAGGACCCACAGCGCAAGGACCGCACCACCTAGGACCAGTTTCAAGCGCATCTTCTCACCCCCCGCACCCAGGGCCCCCCAAGACCTCAAGGATCTGGGTCGTGGCGGCATGGGCCCCGGCTTCGTCCACAACCGTGAGGGTCACGGGATAGGCCCCCCCAGTGCGGTACACGTGTTCCACCCTGGGCCCCACAGCCCACTGGCCATCGCCGAACGACCAACGGTACTCGGCAATGACCCCATTGGGGCTGGACGAGGCCGTGCCATCAAAATACACCGTCTCTCCAGCTCCAGGTCGCCAGGGGGCCGAGGTGAACCGCGCTTCAGGGGGAGTGAACTTCACAGTCACCGTGCTTTCCCGCTTGCTGGTCAGTCCTCGGTCGCTGTAGACCTCCAAAACCACCCGGTAGGTACCCCCGCGGCGGTAAGTGTGGGACACGATGGGCCCAAGACCTCGAGTCCCATCTCCGAAGTCCCAGATGTACTCCACGATCTTGCCATCCTGGGCGAAGGACAGCGATCCATCGCAAACCACCGTGAGGGGGGCCACGCCCTCGCTTGGGCGCAACGCAAACAGGGCCTCCGGGGGAGTGGGCTGGTACTTGGGGGTGCACCCCCCCAGGCCCACAATCAACCCGATCATCGCTCCCGTGCTGATCCACTTCCTCATGGCTCCTCCCATCACAAAGGGAACGACAGCTTCACCACCAGGCCCAACCACAGGGCCGTGAAGTCCAACACATCGCCCAGCCCATCGCGATTGAGATCCAGCACAGAGCTGGGCCCGATGGGCACGCCAAGCCGAGCAAAACGCACCCCTACCTCAGCCCCCACCGCCACCCCCAAGCGAACGGGAAGGAACAGGCGCGCAAAAAGTCCCCCCACCCAGCTGCGGGCTGCATAGACCTCGTCCCCCACGGGGGGCGTGAAGGGAAGCGTCCAGTCCGTGGGTAGGTTTTGGGGAAACTGACCGGTGTAACGGACTTGAGCGAGGCCCACACCGCCAAAAACGCCGACCTGAATCAACTCTGGCACAAGCCAAAGGGCAAACTCCAGTTCCAGTGCGCTCAACCCCACCCCGACACCCAGCCGGACCGGGAACTCCTGCTCCCCTTGCCTCCAGGAACCGGATGTGCCGTTCTCCAGCTGGGCCAGGACCAAGTGAAAGCCCAGCTTCCAGGTGTCTCCGTACCCCTCCCCCACCCGCAGCCCCAAGGCGGTGGTGGCGGTTCCTAGGGTGGGGACGTTCCCTTCAAGCCGCTCGTTGACAAACCGAATGGTTTGGTTGGCCAGACCAAAGAATCTGTTGATCGAAGGAAGGGGAACCTGGACCCAGTAGGCCCCGGATTCCACGGTGAGGGTGGCCCCGAACACCGGGACCGCCAACCCTATCGCTGCCACAACAAGGACGTTCTTCATCAGCACCGGCTGTAGCGGAGGCTACGTCCAGGCGTGGCGCAGTCCCAGGACAAACTGGCGATCCCCGGCGGGGGTTCGTCACGCCGAGGGACCCCGAAGTTCTTCTGCCACGAGGTCAACCGTCCTTAGGACGTCGGGCCTGGAGACGTTGAGGTGGGTCACCATCCGGATTTGCCGCAGGGAGGTTCCAGCCCCGGCTGGAGAGGCGAGAATGCCCCGCCGACGCAAACGCTGGCAGAGTTCGGCCGCTGCGGGTCCCCGAACGACCTCGAAGATCACGATGTTGGTCTCCACGGGCCAGACCTCCAGACCCTCGATCTGGGCAAGACCCTGGGCCAACAGGCGGGCATTCTCGTGGTCCTCGGCCAAACGGTCGATGTGGTGGTCCAGGGCATACAGGCCGGCTGCGGCGAGGATCCCGGCCTGCCGCATCCCACCCCCCATGGCCTTTCGCACCTTGCGGGCTTCGCCAATGAAGTCCTTGGAACCGCACAGCATCGAACCCACCGGGCAACCCAACCCCTTGGAAAGGCAGAACATCACGGAGTCGAAGCCCTGGGCGAGGTCGCTGGCCCTCGTACCTAGGGCTATGGCCGCGTTGAAGATCCGGGCTCCATCCAGGTGCACAGGGATTTTCCGGCTGTGAGCCAATTCCAAGATGGCCCGCGCCCCTGCCAAGGGCCAGATCCTCCCTCCCATGGCGTTGTGGGTGTTCTCCAGGCACACGAGCCCTGTCGGGGCCAGGTAGTAGAGGTTGGGGCGGATGGCCGCGGCCACCTGCTCGGCGGTGAACACGCCCCGCTGGCCCGAGATCACCCGGGGCTGCACCCCTGCAAAGCGGGCCATGGTGGCCATCTCCACGTTGTAAATGTGGGCGTGAGCTTCCACAATGACCTCCTGGCCTGGGCGGGTGTGGACGGCGATGGCCACCTGGTTGCCCATGGTGCCGGAGGGCACAAACAGTGCAGCCTCAGTGCCCACAAGCTCGGCAGCCCGCTCCTCCAGCCGCTGCACCGTGGGATCCTCCCCAAACACATCGTCGCCCACCTCGGCTGCCGCCATGGCCGCCCGCATCCCTGCCGTGGGCAAGGTCACCGTGTCCGATCGCAGGTCAATCACGCCAACCCTCCTCTCCGATGAGGGGAACAAAGGTGCACGGGCACAAAGAGCGCTCCTCGACTTTCCCCCCAACCTTGCGTACCA
>CAKZKH010000206.1 GCA_937122485.1 uncultured bacterium
GCGTGCTGGGCCAAGTTTTGGCACGCCCAGGCCTTGCCCAGCCAACCCGGAGGGGGGCCGTCCCCCTGAAGGACCCTGAGCCGCGAATCCTTGATAGAAGCAAGGATTTGGGGCGTGCGGTCCTGTGAACCCTCTTCGTACACGAGGACTTCGTAGTGCTCATGATCCTGGGCCAAGAGGGCCCGCACACACTCTTCGGCGTTTCCCTCCTCGTCCCGCATGGGAACAAGGACCGAGACTTTGGCACCTGTCGCGCTTGAGCTTTCCTTGAGTCTCCCCAGAGCCCACAGGTTGGAGAGGAATATGACCAGGACAACTCCAAAGAACCCAGCCAGGGACCAGGCGTGCTGGTAGAAGAAACTCACGGCTTCTTACCTGCCCAAAGCTCCCGGCCCTGCTTGACCAGGAGCAACACATAGGTCAAGGCAAAAGCCGTGGCCAGCGGGGGGTCGCGGAAAAACAGGGCCACAAAGGCCAGAGCCCCGGCTCCCCCCAGGGCCACAACCCAGGCGTCCGGTATTCGGGCCAATTTTCCCAGGACGAACAGTCCGCCCAACACCACAGGAACGATCCACGCGGTGGCCCCGGCCCAGACGCCGAACGTGGCCGCTAGGGCCTTGCCGCCGCGAAACTTGAGGATGGGGGAGAAGGCGTGGCCCAACGGGGGAGCCACAGTCACGGGAACCAACGGCCAGCCCTCCACACCGGCGTACACGGCCAACCCCACGGGAACAGCCCCCTTGAGAAAGTCGAGGAGGAGGGCAGGAAGGCCCAGTTTGGCTCCCCCTGCCCGCCAGGCGTTGACCGCCCCGGGGTTACCGTCCCCTACAGCCCGGACGTCCTTCCCGACCACCTTCCCCAACCAAACGGAGAAGGGGAGCATGCCCAGAAGAAAACCCAGGACCACAAAGGCCAAAGCCAGCATCGATAGATTCTAACCCCCAAAAACGAAAGGGGGCGGGAGGGCCCGCCCCCAATGGGAACTAAGCCAATTCCACCCGCTTTTCCGACTCCCAAAGGCCGTGGATGTTGCAGTAGGCCAGGGCGTGCAAGGTCCCCGGCTTGTTCGTCTTGAAGGAGAACGTGACTTCGTGGTGGGTGTACACCGGTCCCTGATTGGGACCGGCCACAGCCTCCCCATGGGCGTTGAACTCGAACTTGCCAAGGTCGTAGGTGTACTTGTCCCCGTCGGGGGAGAAGTAGGCCGCGATCCAGCGGATGTGGTGCTCGGTGGTGTTGGGGTGGGCAATGGCCTTGCCCAAGGAGATTCTGACCGTGACCCACTCCTCGGCCTTGACCTTGTCCGGGCAGTCGATGACCGGAACGTGCTTTTCCTTTTGCCAATCGGCCACTTGGATCTTGTCACAAACGCGCATATCA
The DNA here is from genome assembly GCA_937122485.1 of uncultured bacterium. Lineage (GTDB taxonomy): Bacteria > Bipolaricaulota > Bipolaricaulia > Bipolaricaulales > Bipolaricaulaceae > CAKZKH01. The sequence continues at coordinate 1,381 of CAKZKH010000206.1, forward strand.
CCCTCCCAGTTTGCGGTGGCAGAACCACCAATCGTAGCACTCGATCTTGCCGGCCTTGGCCTCGCTCATCCGCTGGGCCACGGCTTCCACGTTGTCCACCGGCGGGATGATCCCATGGTCCTTGATGAGGTCGTTGTGGGGCCAATCGGCCGGCAGCGCTACCTGCTCCTTCACGGCGGTCTGGAAAGCCTTGATCAACCGCAGGATCTCCTCCATGTTCCGCCCGATGTTCATCGGGTAGTAGAGGATTGCGCGCACGACGCCCTGGGGGCAGATGAGGAACACGGCCCGCACCGTGGCCGCCTCCGATGCCCCAGGATGGATCATCCCGTAAAGCTCGGCGATCTTGCCCGTGGTGTCGGCGATGATGGGGAACGGGATCTTCACCTTGAGCTTTTCCTCAATCCACTCCACCCACTTGATGTGGGAGTACACGTGGTCCACGGAAAGCCCAAGCAGCTCCACCCCTAGTTTCTGGAACTCCTCGTACTTGCGGGCGAAGGCGACGAATTCCGTGGTGCAGACGGGGGTGAAGTCCGCCGGATGCGAGAACAGCACCACCCACTTCCCCTTGTAGTCCGCGGGGAAATTGATCTTGCCCCGGGTGGTCTGAGCCACAAACGCCGGGGCCGGGTCTCCAATAAGCGGCATTCGCTTCTCGTTCATGCTTCCCTCCTTTTTCACAGCATGTTTTCAAACGTGTCCTCGTGCTCCAGTTCTTCATCGAGGATGTGGCGCACGAGGTGGTACGTGGCGTGGTCCTTGCCGTGCGTGAGGTTGGCGAGACGGTTGTACACCTCGATGGCACAACGCTCGGCATGAACCGTGTCCTGGATCATCTTCTCCAAGTCTTTGGGGTTGGCCGGGGGTTCGCTGTAGCCGCAGTTGGACTGTTCCAGCCAGAGTCGGGGGTGCCCCAAGGGACGCCCTCCGAGCTGGATGATGCGGCGGGCGAGCTCCTCAGCGTGTTCCAGTTCCTCGGCGGCGATTCTTTTGAGCTCTTGGGCCACGGGGCCGGCGGCCCGGCCCGCCGCCAGCTGCGCCGCCACCCAATACTGATAGAACGCCAACCACTCGTCGGCGTAGGCCCGGTTGAGCTCTTCCACCAACGTTTCCACCGGGAGTCCCGCGATTTCCAGAGCTTTCCTTCCCATGGTACTCCTTCCAGCCGCTAGAACTGCTTGAACTTTGCCCGAGGAGCTTGACAGACCGGGCAGCGCTCGGGGGCCTCCCCTTCCACCGTGTAGCCACACACGGGGCAGATGTGGATCCTCCCGATCTGCACGTCCTTGCCGGCCAAGGCGGCTTCGCGGGCTTTTTGGTACATGGCGGCGTGGATCTTCTCGGCCTCCAAGGCGTAGTGGAAGGCCCGCTCCGCCCCTTTCTCCCCCTGCAGCTGGGCCACCGACAGGTAGGCGGGGTACATCTCCTCCACTTCGAACGTCTCGCCGTTGATGGCCACCTGCAGGTTTTCCGGGCTGGTGCCGATCATTCCTAGTTCGCGGTAGTGGTTAGTGGCGTGGGCCTGTTCAGCGTAAGCGATGGCCCGGAACAGACGGGCCACGTTGGGGCGCCCCTCGGCCTCAGCCGCCTCGGCAAAGATGAGATACCGCATGTGGGCCTGGGATTGCCCGGCAAACGCGCTCTTCAGGTTGTCCTCCGTCATCTTCCGCATCGACTCCACCTCCTTTTGAGACTACGGGGGAAGAGGTGGCCCCCTTCCCCCGGACTGGCCGCTACTTGAAAAACTTGGACACAAAGGGAGAGGTCTCGCCCCGGCGCATGAAGTGCCCAGACGGCCCTTCACCCAGAAACTCCGAAAACCAGGACTCGTGTTCCACTTCCTCGTGGAGGATGGCCGCAGCCAACTCGTAGGTGCGGTGGTCCTTGCCGGCGGTGAGGTTGCAGATCTCGGTGTACTGGCGAACCGCGCATCGCTCGGCCTCCACCAGGACCTTGAGGATCTCCTTCACGTCCCGGGGGTTGGCGGGCAAGTAGGCCGGGGGGCATGCGGACTTGTCGTGGAACTGCTTCATGTCCCGGGGGAGTTCGCCTCCCAGCTCGTAGATGCGGGGGACGAGGGCCTCAAAGTGGTTGCGATCCTCAATCCGCGCCACCTCGGCGATCTCCTTGAGGGTTTCGCCCTCCAGGCCGATGAGGTTGGCCCTGAGGATCGTGTAGTAGTAGAAGGTGGTGAACTCCGCGGCGGCGTTCCTCACCAGGAGCTCCACAAGCTGATCCACAGAAACACCGGACTTCTCCACCATTTCCCGCGCTACTTTAGCCATGGTGAACCTCCTTGCGCTCTTGGCAATCCGAACAAAGGCCGGACACCGTGAGGTTGTGGGACTCCACTTTGAAACCTTGGGCCGACGCAAGGGACGCCCAACTGGAGGGCAACGAGGTAGGGAAGTCGAAGATGTGTCCGCAGGAGCGACAACGGAAGTGCACGTGGGGGGCGGTCACGGGGTCAAACCGAGCGGGGTACTCCCCCACGAGCTCGGAGAGTTCGCCCCGTTGGGCCAACACGTGGAGGGCTCGGTACACGGTGGCGAGGCTGATCCTGTGACCTTGAGCACGGAGGGTGTGGTAGAGGTCCTCGGCGGTGGGGTGATCGGTGCGACCGTGGAGGGTGGCGAGGACGAGGTCCTGTTTTGGGGTGCGCCTTCCTCTGTTCATGATTGTGATTCTCATTGTACGCCGGCGGCCGGGTTTGTCAACGGCCCCCTGTTCGCCCTATAGTCCCCCCGCCCAAAGAAAGGACCGCCCCGATGAATAGTCAAAGCCTGAACTCCCTCCCCCTGGAGCAGATCCTCCAGGCCATCGCTTCCCGCAGTCCTGTGCCTGGGGGGGGATCTACCGCAGCCCTCACCGTGGCCTTGGCCGCGGCCCTCGTGGCCAAGGTCGCTGGTTTGGGCGCTCGCCAGCCTGACAGCGCCGAAGAGCTCGCACCGGTGGAAAAGGAGGCCCACAAGCTGGCCCAGCGAGCTGTGGAGCTTGCCGACAAGGATGCCCAGGCCTACGAGGAGGTGGCCCGGGCCCAGAAGCTCGCCAAGTCCACA
>CAKZKH010000207.1 GCA_937122485.1 uncultured bacterium
GCCGTGACCGTCTCCCCGGACGGGGCCTTTACCGTGACGGTATAGGAGGCGCGGGGGGTATACCAGAAGTTCACGGACACGGTGGAGCTCTCGGCCACAAGGTTCCAGGTGGTGGAGGTTCGCACCTCACCTCCGACGTGGATTTTCTTGTTGCCTTCGTTGCCGGCCGCCACCACGATGGCCCGGCCGGGCCGGTCCAGCAAGGCATCGATCATTTGCTCAAAGAGGGAGGTGCCGTCGTGAGGTCCACCGTGCCCGCCCAAGGAGAGATTGACCACCGCCGGCTTGCCCAACGCTTGGGCGGCTTCAAAGATGAACCGCACGCCGTCCACCACCGTGTCCTCAAAGAACGTGGTCTTCACCACCACCAGGTCGGCTCCAGGGGCCACGCCGCGGAGGTTCAACGGGGAAGAAGAACCGTCCCCGGCAGCGATGCCCGCCACGTGGGTTCCGTGGCCCAACGTGTCCGTCGTAGGAGCGCTGCCCCGGGCGATGAACGTTTCCAGATCCGTGCGGCTGTAGAACGCCCCGTAGGTGGGCTCGGTGAGCTGATCGCCCCACCAGGGAGGCCGCGGGCCTCCTCCCCCAGCACTCTGGTCCCACAGCCAGAGAACCCGTGAACCTCTCTCGGTTCCTGTTCCGTCGGGGTCGTAGCGAAAATCCTTGTGGAGGAGGTCAATTCCCGAGTCCACGACGCCCATCACCACCCCCTGGCCCACACTGGGAGGGGCCCCGTACCACAAGACGGGGGCGCCGGACTCGGCCACCGAGCGGTCGAGGCTGGTGGCGACAGGGCGGCTCGGTTGAGCGAAAAGAACCTTGGGGTCTTGGACCAACTCCGTTAGGGTCTGGAGGGCAACGTCCGCGGTCGCGATCTGCCCAAGTTTCTGGTACACACGAACGCCCGGGGTGCTGATGCTTGTTTCCGGACTGGCCAGGAGGAGAAAAACCCTCAACGTGGTCCCTTGGACCAAGGGAAGGGGAGAAAGGGGGGTGACGGCCGTCCCCGTCCAACTTGCCGCCACCAGGGCCGGCAGGACCTGCTCGGTCAGGAGGGGGGCCAGGGCGGGCTCGTCTTGGGCGGCCAGGAGAGCCCGCAGCAGGGGATCGAGCTTTTCCAGACCACCGGCCGAGGCGAAGAAAAAAGCAAAAACAAGAGGAAGAAGAAACCTCAGGCGGACCACGGTCCCCATTCTAGCGGGATGGGATGGGGACCACCAACGTTGATCGTTTCCCGGCGGGGGCTACAATGATCGGGTCATGAACGGTAGGCAGATTCAAGCACCGCGGAACATGAGGAGCGCCCTGTTCCTCTTGGTGTTGGTGATCATCGGCGCTCTTGTATTTCAGCAGTGGTGGGCCTCTCAACGGAGAGTCAATGAGTTCAGTTACTCGTTCTTTATCGATCGAGTCAGAGCGGGGGACGTCAACGAAGTGGTGTTCAAGGGCTCGCGGATTGAAGGGTTCCTCAAGACCGGGGAGGCGTTTGCTGCCCAGGGTCCGCCGGAAGACTCTCCCCTGTACACGGCGTTGGTGGAGCTCTTGGAGGCCAAAGGTGTGCAGCACCGGTTTGACCCGCCCGGCAGCGGATCCTGGCTTGTGCCCCTGCTCATCTACTCCCTGCCCGTGGTGGTGATCATTCTGTTCTGGACGTACATGTTCCGACGGATGCAGGGAGGAGGCGCCTTCACCTTCGGGCAGTCCCGGGCCAAGCTGGTGACCAAGGAGTTCACCAAGGTCACCTTCAAGGACGTGGCTGGCATTGACGAGGTGCTCGATGAGGTGCGGGAGATCGTGGACTACCTCAAGGACCCCGGGAGGTTCGTGCGGCTGGGGGCCAAAATTCCCAAAGGGATTCTCCTTGTGGGCCCCCCGGGGACGGGCAAGACCTTGCTTGCCCGGGCCATTGCCGGGGAAGCGGGCGTTCCCTTCTTTTCCATCTCGGGTTCAGATTTCGTGGAGATGTTCGTGGGGGTAGGGGCCGCCCGGGTGCGGGACATGTTCCAGAAGGCCAAACTCAGCGCCCCGTGCATCGTGTTCATCGATGAGATCGATGCCGTGGGACGCAAGCGCGGCGCCGGCCTGGGTGGAGGCCACGACGAGCGGGAGCAAACCCTCAACCAACTCCTCTCGGAGATGGACGGGTTCGAAGGGGATACCGGGGTGATCGTCCTGGCGGCCACGAACCGCCCGGACGTCCTGGATCCTGCCCTCCTTCGGCCGGGTCGGTTCGACCGGAAGATCACGGTTCCTGCCCCGGACCTCCACGGGCGGGAAGCGATCCTGAAAATCCACACCCGGGACAAGAAGCTCGCGGCGGATGTGGATCTCGCTCTCCTGGCTCGGCGAACACCGGGGTTTGTGGGGGCCGACATCGAGAACTTGTGCAACGAGGCCGCCCTCCTCGCCGCTCGGCAGAACAAGGACCGGGTGGGCTCCCAAGACTTCGAAGAGGCGTTGGACCGCGTGCTCACTGGCCTCGCTCGCAAGGGCATGTACATCAAAGAGGAGGAACGGCAGCGCATCGCCTACCACGAGTCCGGCCACGCTTTGGTGGCCAAGGCCCTGCCAGGGAGCGAGCCCATCCACAAGGTGACCATCATCCCCCGGGGCACAGGCGTGCTGGGCTTCGCCCAGCAGCTCCCCGAGGACCGGTACCTTCTTTCCAAAGAAGAGCTGATGAACCGGCTCACCGTGATGTTTGGGGGCCGGGCCGCCGAAGAGATCGTGTTTGGGGACCAGACCACTGGGGCCGCCGAGGACCTCAAACGGGCCACGGAGATCGCCAAGCGCATGGTGGTGGAGTGGGGGATGTCCGAGGTGTTGGGCCCGATGAGCTTGGCTGCCGAGCGCGTGAACGTTTTCCTTGGCGAGGAGATCGTCAAGAGCGACGAGCACTCCGAAGCCCTGTCCGCCACGGTGGACCAGGAGATCCGCGGTATTCTCCTTTCCGCCTACCATAAGGCCCGGGAGGTCCTGAGCCGGAACAAGGCGGCGTTGGAGCGGTTGGCCCAGGAACTCCTCCGTCGGGAGTCACTGGACGGGGAAGAGATCGATACGGTTCTGGCGGAGTTCGCCCTGCAGACGGCGTGAGCCCAACCCCGAAGCGGTTGGCGGTCCTGGGGGCCACGGGAAGCGTGGGCCGCCAAACCCTGGAAGTGGTTCAACAGCTGCGGGCTCAGGGTCAGGCCTACGAGGTGGTGGCCCTGGCCGCGGGCACGGACGTGGTGGGCCTGGCCCAGCTGGCCCGAACCTGGAACGTTCGGCACCTGGGCCTGGCCGGGCCCGGCGAGGCCCAAGAACTCAGGGAGCTCCTCGGGCGTGGGGTTTCCGTGGTGCACGGCCCCGAGGGCCTTGCCCATCTCGCGTCCCTTCCCGAGGTGGACCTCGTGGTCAACGCCGTGGTGGGGGCTGCCGGGCTCCATGCGACCTTAGGAGCGCTCCGCGCTGGCAAGACATTGGCCCTGGCCAACAAGGAGTCCCTCGTCATCGGGGGGGAGCTCGTTCGCGGTCTGGTGAGAAGGGACGACCAGATCCTGCCCTTGGATTCTGAGCACGCGGCGTTGTTCCAGGTCCTCCGGGGCGTGGGCGCCGCTGAGGTAGATCGGGTGTGGATTACCGCTTCGGGGGGCCCGTTCCGGGGGTGGTCCCCCACGGACCTCGAGGGGGTGAAGCCTGAACAGGCGTTGGCTCACCCCACCTGGCGCATGGGGCCGCGAATCACCATCGATTCTGCTACCCTGGTCAACAAGGCCTTCGAGGTCATTGAGGCCCACCACCTGTTTGGATTCGCTTGGGACCGGATCGGGGTTCTCGTGCATCCCCAGTGCCGGGTCCACGCCCTGGTGGAACTCGCCGACGGCTCGGTGGTGGCCCAGCTTTCGCCCCCGGACATGCGCCTTCCAATTCAGGCGGCTCTTACCTATCCCGAACGTGGGGGCCCTCCTTGGGCTCGCCTGGACTTGTCCGGCCTTTCCTTGACGTTCGAACGGGTGCCCGAGGGAAGCTACCCTGGGTTCTGGGCCGTTCTGGCGGCGGGGGTTCGAGGTGGCACCGCGCCGGTGGTCGCCAACGCGGTCGATGAAGTCCTGGTGGCCGCGTTCTTGGCAGGGAAGCTTCCTTTCCCGGCCATAGCCCGGGGCTTAGAGGACATTCTGGCCTCCCACAGGGCCCAGCCAGTGGGTGACCTGGAAACGGTGCTCAATGCCGATCGACAAGCCCGGGAGGAGGCGATGGCTTTTGTGGACAGAAAGGGAACACGGGTATAAAATAATCAAGCTATGATCACAACCAAGCGCCTGGGATATGGGATCTGTGTTCTGTACGAACTTGCGACTCGACCCAATGGGTACCACTCTGCCCGGGACCTGGCTGAAGGGTACAGGGTGCCTGAGGCTTTCGTGCGGCGGATTCTGTTGGACTTGCGCCGGGCCGGGGTCGTGGAAGCGCAGAAGGGCCGCACGGGAGGGTACCAGCTGGCCCAGAACCCGGAGGAGATCAAGCTCGGTCTGGTCCTGAAGACGCTGGAACCGGAGACCCCCAGTCTGGTGTACGGGCGGCCCCGGGGTGGGGGGTTCAAGGTGGACGAGGAATGCCCGGTGGGCCCGTTCTGGATGACCTTGGAAAGCAAGTTCACCGACACCCTGGCCCAAAGCACGTTGGCGGAAGTGGTGGCCCTGGCCAAACCCAAAGCCAAGCGGGCCCCCACAGCCAAGAAGGCGCGGAAGGCTCGGGCGCGCAGGAAGACCTGATGGTTCCCACCCCTGGGGAAGTCCGCGCGGCTTTGCGGGAAAGCGTGGCCGACCCTGAACTGGGGGTCAACATTGTGGACCTTGGGTTGGTCTACGACGTACGGACGGCCCCAGGGCAAATTGAGGTGGAGATGACCCTCACCAGCCCCACTTGCCCCTTGGCCCAAGCCTTGCCTTTCCAAGTTCAGAGAGCTCTTGAGGCTCGGTTTCCTGGGCAGAGGGTTCACGTACAACTCGTGTGGGAGCCCCACTGGACCCCGGATCGGATGGCCCCAGAAGCACGCAAAGGGCTGGGGATTCCGTGAACAAAGGGCGGTGCTCGGTCTGCGGCCGGGTCTCCGACCGTTGGTGCCCGGGGTTGGACAAGGACCTGTGCAGCCGGTGCTGCGGGCTGGAGCGGGGGCGCACGATCGTGTGCAGAAAGGACTGCCGCCACCTCCAGGCTGCGGAGGCCCGCCTGCAAACGCGTCGGGCGCGGGAACTGGAGCAGGCCTGGGGCGCCTGGCTTCCCGAGCTGGCCCGCACTGAGGGCGAGGATGTGCTTCCCTACGTGGAGTTCCTCGGCCGCGTTCTCGCCACGCTTCTTCGCAAGGAACTGGCCTCCGATGGCGAAGTGGAAGCCGCCCTTCGCCACCTGGATCAGCAGCTCTCCCCTGTGGTGTTGGTGAGTCCAGCCCCGCCTCCCCTTGGAAGGGCCCTCGGCGAGCTGCTGGTGCCTCTCCATCACAAGAGGAGCCTGGATGGGGAGAAGCTGCGGAAGGTGGCGCGGGCAATGGCCGACTGGGTGCGGAGCTTTCGCTCCGATCAGGACAACACCCGTTTCGTGCGCGGACTGCTGGGTCTGTTTCCGCCGGAGCACGAACCGCCCAGCCCCGGCCTCATCGTTCGCCCTGGACAAGCTCCCTGAGCCCCAAAGCCCAGCCGGCCAGGCCGTACACAAGGACCCCCACGGGGACGCCCACCACCACCTGAAGCCAGGGGGCTTGCCCCCCCAACAGGATCCTCGCTCCCCAAACCGCCCCGCCCATGACTCCGGCCGCTGCTGCGATCCGCGCAAGTACCGAGGTCTTTATCCACCCAGGAACTTTGCGCCACAGCCAACCTCCCAGGACCAGGGCGTCGACCCACCCCGCCACGCCCGTGGCCAAGGCCAGCCCAAACGCGCCCCACACGCCAACCCACCACAGGTTGAGCCCCACGTTCACCCCCAGGGCGAGGGCCGCTGCCGCAAAGGGGAGGGCCGGCCTTCCCAACGCGAAGTGCGCCCGGGAAAACAGGTACACCAAGGCGTAGGCCCACAGCCCGCTGAGGTAGCCGGCCAGACAGTCGAACGTTCGCGCCGTGTCAGATCTCCCAAACGCCCCGCGCTCGAACAGCACGGTGAGGATGGGTTGGCCGAGGAGGAGAAGCCCCACCATGGCGGGCAGAACAAGGGCGGCCGTGAGGTGGAAGCCCCGGCTCAAGGTGCGGGCAAAGTCGGTCCCCGGGGAAGGGGCGCGCGCCAGACGGGGCAAAGCGGCCGAAGCGACCGAAACGGCCAAGACCCCCAGCGGCAACTGAAAAAGGCGCATGGCGTACTGAAGGACGGCGATGGAACCGTGGGCCAGGTACGAGGCCAGTCGGTTGTCCACCAGGACGTTGGCCTCGGCCACCACAAGCCCTCCCAGGGAAGGCAGGAGCCGCCACCCCACCTCCCGAAGGCCGGGATGGAGGGGCCACACCTGAAGCGGACCTTTGAGGTAGCGGAGGGTGGCGGGAAGAAGGGCCACGGTCATGACCAGGCCGCCGAGCAAGGCTCCGGCAGCAAGACCGAAAATCGCCCGGGGGAAAAGCCGAGAAAGCACCACAGCTCCCAAGGCCATGCCCAGGTTAAGCACCGCCGGAGCCACAGCCGGGCCAAAGAACCGCCCGTGGGCGTTGAGGATCCCTCCAAACAAGGCGGTAAGGGACACGAAGCCGAGGAGGGGGAAGAGCCAGGCTGCCAACGCCACGCTCTCCCCCATCTTCTCCGGAGGAAAACCCGCAGCGAGGAAGGGGAGGTACCACCGGGCGGCCAAGGCTCCCAGGGCACACACGGCAGGCAGCACCCCAAGAAGGAGCCCCAGGGTGGAGCGGGCAAGGTCCGTCCCCTGCCCCCTCTTCTGCCAGGAGGTGTAGACGGGAATGAACGCGGCGGCCAGCCCGCCCTCCCCCAAAAGTTGGCGGAGGGCGTTGGGGATGAACAGGGCCACCAGGAACGCATCGTAGCTCGCGGAAGCCCCGAACGCGTAGGCAATGGCTCCGTCCCGGATCAGTCCTGTGACCCGGGAGATCCCGGTCCCGGCTGCCCCCTGGACCACTTCCTTCCAGAACGAATCAATTCGGGCGGGGCGTCGGTCGCGGGGCGTGCCGGAAGAACAGGACAAGGCTCAGGCTGCGGGCGTGACAACCACCTTCAGTTTCGCGGAAATGCCCTCGTAGATGGAGATTTCGATCTCGTGTTCGCCCAGCTTGTCGATCGGGTCCATCTTGATCCGGGAGGCCTCGATCTTCTCCCCAAAGCGTTCGCTTACGGCCCTGGCCACGTCTTGGGGCCGCACTGCGGCGTAAAGCCGGTCCTGGTCATGAACGCGGCGGGAGAAGGGGATCTCGGCGCCGTTGAGCTTCTCCGCCAACGCCTGGGCCCGGGTGTGACGGTCCGCAAGCTCCAGCGCGTACTGTTCCCGTAGGGTCTGGAACTTCTGGAGTTGGTGGGGGCTGGGGGGCACGGCGAGCTTCCGGGGCAACAAGTAGTTGCGGGCGAAGCCGTCCCGCACATCCACAACGTCGCCGGGAATGCCCAGGCCCTGAACCTCACGGATGAGAAGCACTTTCATGGATATCCCTCCTCGACAAGCCGGGCCCAATGGTAGGGTCAAACGTTATGCAATTCAACTGAAACGTTATACTCGGGACGAACCCAGGAGGGCCCGGGGTTCGAGGAGGAGTCGATGAGGTTCGAGTTGGATGTGATGCGGGCGACCCCAGGTCGCCTGTTTCGCCTTCGCGGCGCCGTGCCGGTGGCCGAGGTGGATTGGCGCGGCGAACCCGTCAAGCTGGAAGGGCCGGTGGCCGTGGAGGCCCGGGCTTCCTACCAAAACGACCAGGTTTTCCTGAACATTCGGGTCCGTGCCCGCGCTCACCGCGCCTGCTCCCGCTGCCTCCGGGACGTGGTGGAGCCGGTGGAGTTTGGGGGAGACATGGACGTGTTTCCCGAGGACGCAGAGGGAAAGTACCTGGAGCTGGGACCTTTCGTGGAAGCCGCCGTTCGGCTGGGGATGTCGACCAAACCGTTGTGCCGCAGGGACTGCCGGGGCATCTGCCCCGAATGCGGGGCCGACTTGAACCTGGAACAGCACAAGTCCGGTTGCACCCACGGGACGAAGGGTGATCCGCGCCTGAAGAAGCTCAAGGTCCTGCTGGAGCATCGGTCAGGTCAAGCCTGAATGGAAGAGCAACGGGTGTTGGGGGTGGATCCAGGCCTCACCGCCACGGGCTACGCGGTGGTCACCTCCCGCCCCCACGGGTTCCATGTGTTGACGGCGGGTACAGTGCGGACCCAAGCGGGGATGCCACTCCCTGACCGTCTGGGCACGATCCACGACGTCCTGGCCCACGTCGTGAACAGGTTCGCCCCCCAGGGGGTGGCTGTGGAAGCGGTGTACCTTGCCCGCAACGCTCCTTCAGCCATGGCCACCGCCGAAGTGGTGGGTGTAGTCAAGCTTCTCGCCCGGGGGAGGGAGCTTCACACGTTCCCGCCTCGCCAGGTGAAGAAGTGGATTTGTGGCAACGGGTCGGCCCCCAAGGAGCAGGTGATGGCCATGATCCAAGACCTCACGGGGGACGCCGCCATCGCCGGGGATCACACGGCCGACGCAGTCGCCGTGGCCATATGTGCTCTTCTCCAGCGCGGTCGATGACGCTGCTCGATTTGTTGGGGATTGAGAAGGTGGAGGACCGGCTGTTCCTTGTGGACGGTCATGCTGCCTTGTTCCGCTCCTTCTATGCCATCCCTGCTCTCTCCACCCGCCAGGGGCAGCCGGTCAACGCTCTGTACGGCTTTGTTCGCACCTTGGTTGCCGCTCTGCGCAGCTTTCCTTCCAAGTACGTGGCCGTGGCCCTGGACGCGCCCGGCAAGACCGTCCGCCACGAGGCGTACCCCCAGTACAAGGCTACCCGCAAGCCTATGCCCGAAAGCCTGGCCCAGCAGCTGGCTCAGGTCAAGCCCTTGCTCGAGGCCTTGGGCGTGCCGGGCGTGGAAAGCATGGGCTACGAGGCGGACGACGTGATGGCCACCCTCAGCTGGATGGCCGGGGAGCAAGGGATCCCGGCGTACAACCTCACCGGGGACAAGGACATGGCCCAGCTCGTCTCCGAACGGGTGTTCCTCGTTCGACCGGGGCGACGGCCCACCGACCGGTTCGAGGTCCTGGACCGGCCGGCGGTGGAGAGGGAATACGGGGCTCCGCCCGAGCGGTTGGTGGACCTGCTGGCTTTGGAAGGAGATGCGGTGGACAACGTGCCCGGGGTGCGGGGGGTGGGGGGGAAGACGGCGGCGGAGCTGATCCGACGGTTCGGGTCCCTCGAGGAAGTCTTGGCTCAGGCGGAGCGGATTCCCAACCGGAGGGTTGCCGAGGCCCTCAAAACCCAGGCCGAGGATGCCCTTCTCTCTCGAGAACTGGTGCGCCTGCGGCGGGCCCCCCTGGGCCTGACCTTGGCCGACTGCCAACCTCGTCCCGTTGAACCGGAGAAGCTTCGCCAACTCTTGGAGGAGCTGGAGTTCCGCACGATCCTGGCTGAACTGAAGCTCCCGGAGTCGGGAGCACCCCAAGCCCTGCGTTCTTCCACATTCGAACTGATCGTCACCGAGGAGGGTCTGCGGGCCCTTGTGGAGAAGATCAAATCCCAAGAGGAGTTCTCGCTGGATTTGGAGACGACGAGCACGGACCCCCTCTCCGCGGAGATTGTGGGCCTGGCCTTGGCCTGGGAGCCTGGGCATGGTGTGTACATCCCCGTGGGGCACGCTTACCTTGGGGCGCCCAAACAGCTGGCCCTCTCCAAGGTGCTCGCTCATCTGCGCCCCCTGTGGGAAGCCGAGCGCCCGCGAAAGATCGGACAGAACCTCAAGTACGACCTGCAGGTGCTGGCCAACTACGGCGTGGCGGTACGGGGCGTGGTCTTCGACGCCATGGTGGCCCATTGGCTCCTTCGGCCGGATACCCCTTCCCACGCTTTGGACGTCATCGCCCGCGAGGAGCTCGGGGTCCAAATGGAGAGTTACCAAGAGCTTTTGGAGAAGGACGGGGTTACCGAAATGGTCCAGGTGCAGGTGGAGCAGGCTGCCCGGTACAGTGCCGAGGACGCCGAAGTGGTCTGCCGCCTACGCCCCATCCTCACCCAACGCCTGAAGGAAAACGAACTTTTGAAGCTCTACGAAGAGGTGGAGATGCCGCTCATCGAGGTGCTGCGGTGCATGGAGCGGCGGGGCGTGCTTCTGGACGTGGACGTCCTCCGGGAGCAAGGCAAGGAGCTGGAAATTCAGCTTGGGGAGCTGCGGAGGGAACTGGAGATCTTGGCGGGCGGGCCGATCAACCCCAACTCCACCCCCCAGGTGCGGGAGGTGCTGTACGGGCGGCTGAAGCTGCCCGTGTTGGAGAAAACCAAGACCGGGCCTTCCACGGACGCCGCCGTGCTCCGGGAGCTTGCCGCCCACCACGAGTTTCCAGCCAAGCTCCTCGCTTACCGGGAACTGGAAAAGCTCCGCAACACCTACATCGTGAAGCTTCCGGAATACGTGCACCCCAAGACTGGCCGGGTGCACACCTCTTGGAACCAAACGGCCACAGCCACGGGCCGCCTGTCTTCTTCCGAACCCAACCTCCAAGCCATTCCGTTGAAGACCGGCGGGGTGGACATTCGCCGGGCGTTCATCGCCCCTCCGGGCAAGGTGCTTTTGGGCGCGGACTATTCGCAGATTGAGCTCCGCATTCTGGCCCACCTTTCCGGGGACGAGAACCTGAGGGAGGCCTTCCGACGCGGGGAAGACCTGCACCGGCGCACGGCGGTCGCCATCTTTGGCGTTGCCCCCGAACAGGTGGATGCCCGGATGCGCACGGTGGCCAAGCGGGTGAACTTCGGCATCATCTACGGGATAAGCCCCTACGGACTTTCCCGGGACCTGGGGATTCCCCAAAAGGACGCCAAGGTCTTCATCGACCGGTTTTTCCAGGCCTACCCCAAGGTGGGGCCGCTTGTGGAGAACTTGGTGGAGGAGGCCCAGCGGACGGGTTATGCCCGGACCATGCTGGGCCGGCGGCGGCCCTTGCCCGGGTTGGCTTCCAAGGACCGGGCGGGCTACAGCGCGGACCGCCGCAACGCCATCAACACCCCTATTCAGGGCTCGGCCGCCGACCTCCTGAAACGGGCCATGCTCTCCCTCTACGAGGAGTGGAAGGCTGGGCACCTCCCCGCCGAGATGATCCTCACCGTCCACGACGAGCTGGTGTTCGAGGTGGAGGAGGCCGAGGCGGCAAAAGTGGGCCAACAGGTGCGCGCGATCATGGAAAGCGTGTGGGAACTGGCTGTTCCCCTCAAAGTGGACGTCAAAATCGGCCGCACCTGGGGCGATCTTTAAAGTTGGCCTGCTGCTGCGCGATCGGCCAGCACCACAAGCCGAGGATGAAGCTGGAGGATCGAGGCCGGGACGTCCGGGTTGATCGGGCCCCGCACGGCGCGGGCCAACATGGGGGCCTTCCTTTCCCCGCTCACCAAGAGCAGAATGTGGCCTGCCCGCATGAGGGTCTTGATCCCCATGGTGATGGCCTGCCTCGGCACCTGCTCCAAATCCCCGAAGTTCGCGGCCTCTTCTCCCCGCGTTTCCTCCGTGAGCATCGCCACGTGAGTGGTGGACTCCCAGGGCGTTCCCGGCTCGTTGAACGCAATGTGCCCGTTGGTTCCTAGACCCAGGATTGCCAGGTCCAACCCCCCAACTTGAGCTAAGGCCTCCTCATAACGTTGGCACTCAACCAGGGGATCGTCGGGGGAGGTTGATGGTATGTGGATTTGGTCAGGGCGGAGGCCCCACGGGCCCCACACGTGCTTCTGCATGTACGCCCGGAAGCTTTGGGGGTGGTGGAGAGGAAGGCCCAGGTACTCGTCGAGGTTGAAGCACACCACTTGGGAGAAGTCCACAAGGCCTTGTCGGGCCATGCGAGTCAGGTGCTGGTACATACCCAAGGGAGTGTTCCCTGTGGGCAAAGCCAGGATTGCACAAGAGTTCTCAAGGATCCGATCGGCCACCCACTGGGCTGCGACCACGGAGAGCCTCTCGTAGTCTTGTTCAACCCGAAGCTGCATCGTCCCTCCAGTATGCGATTTTGCCGCCCCGAACGACCAAGTGAACGTCGAAGTCCTCGTCCATGAGGACCAGGTCTGCGTCTTTGCCCACGGCCAGGCT
>CAKZKH010000208.1 GCA_937122485.1 uncultured bacterium
ACCGAACAGGCTCTGCCGCTCGGCCCCGGTCGGTACCTGGTTCAGGAAAAGGCCCTCAGTCCCGCGGAGCGGGAGGAACTGGAGAAGCGCGGGGGACTGGGTGAACGGTACCTCGTGGTGGGGTGGGACGAGCCCGGCTCAGAGCTGGTGGATCGCTACCCCAGCGTGTTCGGGGAGGTTCCCACTGGGTTTGCTGCCCCGGAAGGAGCGCTTCGGTCGATACCCCCTGGGGACCTTTTGCGCCTGCGGGCTCCGGCGCTGCGGCTTCTTGGGCTTCTTGCTCTGGCCTACCTGGGCTTCTTGGTCCTGCGGTTTGGGTTGGCCTACGGGCAGGTGTTCACGCTCCAGTACGCCGGCCAGCGGATCATGTTCGACATGCGGCGCACGGTCTTCGGCCACCTTCTCCGTCTGCCCATGAGCTACCTCGATCGTCAGCCCACGGGGAGGCTGGTAACCCGGGCCACGAACGACGTGGCGGCCATCAACGACTTCTTCACCCAGGGGATGGTGAGCCTGGTGCAGGACCTCCTGATGATGGCCGGGGTGTTGGGGATCATGTTCTACCTCAACTTCCGCCTCACTTTGTGGATCCTCACCTTCACCCCTGTGCTCTTGGCCCTGACGTTCTGGTTTCGCAAGCGAGCCCGGGCGGCCTACCGCAGGGCCCGCACCATTCTCGCTCAGCTCAACGCCTACCTGGCCGAGTCCATCTCCGGGATGGGCATCATCCAGCTCTTCCGTCAGGAAGAGCGGAGCTTCCAGAGGTTCCAGGGGATCAACCAGGACTTCTTCCAGGCCCAGATGCGGTCCATTGTGGTGTACGGGGTGTTCGGTCCTGTGGTGGCCGTCCTCCAGAGCACGGCCCTGGCCCTGCTCATCTGGTACGGGGGACGGAGGGTTCTGGGTGGGGAGTTCACCCTCGGGGCATTGATCGCCTTCACGAGCTACATCCGCATGCTGTTTCAGCCCCTGGGGGACCTTTCCGAGAAGTACAACGTGTTCCAAGCTGCGATGGCTGCGGCCGAGCGCATTTTTGGCCTCCTGGACGAACCCCCAGAGCCCACAGGCTCCCGCCACCTCTCCACCCTGCGGGGTGAAATTGAGTTCCGCAACGTGTGGTTTGCCTACAATGGTGAGGACTGGGTGCTCAAGGATGTCTCCTTCAAGGTGAACCCAGGAGAGCGGGTGGCCATCGTGGGTCCAACGGGCTCGGGCAAGACCACGATCGTGGGCCTTGCCTTGGGTTTCTACCGCCCGCAGAGGGGCCAGGTCCTCATCGATGGGGTTCCCTTGGAGGAACTCGACCTGCGGGACTACCGGAGAAAGCTGGCCCTGGTGCCCCAGGAGGTCTTTCTCTTTTCCGGCAACGTGACGGAGAACGTGCTGATGTGGGACGGCAAACTTACGCGAGAGATGGCGGAGAGGGCTGCCCAGGCCGTGGGCGTCCACGAATACCTTGTCCGCCTTCCCGAGGGCTACGACACCCAAGTCAAAGAGCGGGGGGGGAGGCTTTCGGTGGGGGAGCGGCAGCTGCTGTCTCTGGCCCGGGCTGCGGCCGCCGATCCCAAGGTGATTGTGCTCGACGAAGCCACGGCGTCGGTGGACTCCCACACCGAGGCCCAGGTGCAGGAAGCGTTGGAGCGGGTCATGGCCGGGCGCTCCGCGTTGGTGATTGCCCATCGCCTTTCCACCATTCGCAACGCCCACCGGGTCCTCGTCATCCACGAAGGCCAGCTGGCGGAGGAGGGCTCAGCCGACGAGCTCTTGGCCCGCAAGGGGCTGTTCTGGGCTCTGTGGCAGCTGCAGTTTGGGGGAAGCCTCACCAACGGGTCCGGCTGACGCGGCGGAGCTTGTCCGGGCGGTGAATGCCCCGGATCCACCGCACCGTGCCCGTCAAGCTCCGTACCACCAGGCTTTCCGTGACGATCCCTCCGCCCGTGTACTTCACGCCCCGCAAGAGCTCCCCATCGGTGATGCCGGTGGCGGCGAAGCACACGTCGTCCGCGGCCACAAGGTCGTCAAGGTACAACACCTGGTCGAAGCTGTACCCCAGGGCTTCGGCCTTGCCTTTCTCCTCGTCGCTGCGGGCCACAAGCCGCCCTTGGAGCTCTCCCCCCATGGCCTTGAGGGCGCAGGCGGCGATCACCCCCTCCGGTGCGCCGCCAATCCCCACCAGCACATCGATCCCTGACTCCGGCCAGGCGGTCATGAACGCGGCCGACACGTCGCCGTCGGGGATCAGGCGGATGCGGGCCCCGCACCGGCGTACCTCAGCGATGAGTTTTTCGTGCCGCGGCCGGTCTAGGACAATCACCGTGAGGTCCTGTACGCTCTTGCCCTTGGCCTTGGCCACGGCGGAAAGGTTGACCTCCACCGGAGCACGGATGTCCACAAGGCCCTTGGCTTCGGGTCCTACAGCGAGTTTGTTCATGTACACACAAGGGCCGCAGTCGAACATCGTGCCCCGCGGGGCCAGAGCCACAGTGGAAATGGCGTTCCACGTCCCCGTGGCGAGGGGGCGCGTTCCATCGATCGGGTCCACGGCGATATCCACTTGGGGAGGCTCGCCTGTTCCCACCTTCTCATCTTTGTAGAGCATGGGGGCCTCGTCCTTCTCCCCCTCGCCAATGACCACCACCCCATCCATGGGCACGGACTGGAGCATGACCCGCATGGCCTCCACAGCCGCCCGGTCCGCCCCTTCCTTGTCGCCCCGTCCCATAAACCTTCCGGCGGCGATCGCCGCCGCCTCGGTCACCCGCACCAGCTCCAAAGCCAGGTTCCGCGTGGGCGCGATCAAATTCCCTCCCTCAGTGCCACAAGCATACCGTGAGGTCCGTATCGGGAATGAGAACGCGAACCGAGGTCGAGGGGGGCCAGCGGACCGTTCCCGCGAGGGAAAAGTGGAGGCGCACCACAGGGCAAAGGGCCCGCTCCCCTAGGGCGGTTGAGCACCACATCCCTTGGGCAGAAGGCGGGCCGACCTGGGCGCCCGGGAGGCCATCGGGCTCCGCGAGAATTGCCTCGATCCAGTACAGTCCAGCCGGGGCCACAGCCGGGTCCGCCATGTCCAGGATCTGAAAATCGTAACCCCAGCCGTTGTTGACCAGGAGGTGCTTCCGCCCCTGGGAGCGGTCGTAGCCCACCACCACAGCGTAGTGGGTGGGGAGAATCCCTCCTCCCCCTGCCCAGTCGAACAGAACCACCGCCGGCTTTCCTTGGGTTAGGAGCTCCACGGCCTTTTGGAACACCTGGTCCAGGGAACCCGAGAACGTGCCAAGCTTCACCCCCTCGGGATAGCGCTTGCGCACGAAAGCCTCCAGCCCCTCCGCAAACTTCCAGGGCCAGGTGAGCCCTTGGGGGCTGCCCCACAGAACGGTCACCGTGCCCATGAGCTCGCGCAGTTCCCAGAGGGCGCCCTCAGGGTTGGGACGGACGAGGCGCGCGTACCCAAAGCGGCGATCGTAGTAGGCCAAGAGAATCCGCCCTGCTTCCGGGCCGCAACCGGCGGGGACAAGTTCACCTCCGACAAGCGCCACGGTGGGTCCCCAAGGAGGCAAACCCGTGAGGACCAGGCGCTGCGGGGACGCCTCCCCGAGGGCACACAAGACGAAGAAGCCGGCTGCCGCTAGCCACTTCCACACCTCCCCATTGTGCCCCGGGCGCGGGAAAGGCCCAAATGTCCGCTTTTCCCCCCGGCTGGGGTGGGGTACCCTGGTCCGCCGGAGGAGGTGGCGATGAAGATCCTGGGAATTGTGGGGTCCATGCGCAAAGAGGGTCGCACCGCCCAGCTGGTGGAAGCGGTCCTGGCTGGGGCCAAGGAAGAGGATTCATCTCTCAAAGTCGAGGCCCTGCACCTGGCTGACCTGGAAGTGGGACCTTGCACCGCCTGTTATGACGTTTGTGCCAAGGAACCGTACAAGTGCGTGGTCAAAGATGACTTCCAGAAAATAATCCGCAAGATGGACGACGCCGACGGCCTGGTGATTGGCTCTCCCCTGTATTTCACGGTTCCCGCTCGCCTCACAGCCCTGTGCGAGCGGTTGGCATGTTTGGCCCACTTTCACGACGTTCGCAAGCACAAAGGGCCCCACCTCCTCGAGGACAAGCCCTGCGGGTTGGTGGTCGCCACTGGAGGCAGCGATCCCACCCTGGTGTTTCTCTATTTGCATAGGTTCGCCCTGTCCCTTCGGTTGAGCCCGATCTACCTCAAGCACTATCCGTACTACGGGGTGGCGGGCAAAGGCGATTTGCAGGAGGACCCGGACAGGCCCCTCCACCAAGCGGCCGCACTCGGAGAACGCTTGGCTGAAGCGGTCAAACAGTGATGACGCCCCGGTCCACGACAAGAGAAGTGGTCTGGTCCACCTTGTCCACGACTTGGGGTCCTTTTGCCGTGGGGGACGACGGCGAAGCTCTGGTCGGACTCCAGTTTCCCCCAGGTTTGGAAGCATCTGGCAGCGTCCCGCGGAGGCCCCTCGCGGCGGCACTGGGCCGGGAACTCCGAGAGTACTTGGCAGGGAAGCGCACGGCTTTCCGCACCCCGATCCG
This sequence comes from uncultured bacterium, assembly GCA_937122485.1. Lineage (GTDB taxonomy): Bacteria > Bipolaricaulota > Bipolaricaulia > Bipolaricaulales > Bipolaricaulaceae > CAKZKH01. Next base: position 4,552 of record CAKZKH010000208.1, read on the forward strand.
TCTTGAGGGGAGTCCGTTCCAAATGGCGGTCTGGCATGCCCTGGGGACTGTCCCGTACGGTGAAGTCATCACCTACGCCGAGCTGGCGCGGCGGTTGGGCCGCCCCCAGGCCGCCCGGGCCGTGGGCCAGGCCCTGGGGGCTAATCCCATCCCCATCGTGGTGCCCTGCCACCGGGTGGTGGGCAGTGACAGCTCGTTGGGGGGCTACGGACCGGGTTTGGTGTGGAAGCGCCGGCTTTTAGAGCTGGAAAGTCGCACGGTAGCCCAAAGGAAGAATGCTCCCCCTAGCCAACCCCACGGGGCCACGTGGATCTGACTCCTTTGGTCCACGGACTCCGGCGGAAGAACCCGCACCGGGATCGTCACCTCAGCGAGCTCGGGAGCAAGACAATAGCGGTCCGAGCAGCTTTGGTATTGGACGAGGGCCTTCACCAAGCGCAGGCCCGGGGCGGCATCGGGGGCCACTGTCACCGGGACGACGAACGTAACCGTGCCGGAGTACACGCCCAGCTCCCGCCGGGCAAAAGCAAAGTACTTTTTTTCCGGCTTGGGGTAGCGTACTGGTTCCCACACCAAGCCCTCGGCCGGCTCCATCCTGATCACCGTGGCAACGAGCTGCTCCAGCGCAGGCTTACTCTCCTGGATGTACCAACCCTCGAGGATATCCACGGTCACGGCCACAGCCGCCTTCGAACCGGGATACAGAGCCAGTTCCCCACCCACCAAGACCGTTTCCTGGGCCCCTCCAGCCCAGACCAACGCCGCCAGCATGCTCAGGATCACCCACCCCATCGCAACCCCCTCTACTGGACGGACCGAAGGAAATCCAGTAGTTCCTGGACAGGGACAAGACCCTCCAGGCGCCTGATCTCCTCCCCTTGGGGACTGAGAATCAACACAAGAGGCAAGAACACGACCTTGTACCGTGTCTTGAGGGCTCGGACCCGCGCATCGCTCCAGTTTGTGAGGTCCACTTCAAGACAGACAAACCGCTCCGCTTCTTGCACTACCCGGGGATCATCCCAAGCTGTGAATTCGCCGCAGGGAATGCACCAGGCGGCGGTGAAGTACAGGACGACGGGTTTACCTTGAGCCCTAGCTTGTTCCAGGAGCTCCTCGGTGTAGGGGTCCCAACGGGCCCGTTGATCTGCGGTCCCTGTGGGTCCCGGTCGTTGCACTCTGTGCACGGGAACGCCTTCCGGCACGGCAAACATCTCCCTTGGCACTTCGGTGTGCGGTTGGAACTCCACAATCCTGGTGACCCAGCGCTCTTGGACAAAGGTTCCAAACGGTTGTCGCAAAACCAACTTCTCATACTGGACTACTTCCCCGGTATCTTGGCAAATCCAGAAAGCTACGGTTGGATGGTCCTCTTCGCTCGTGCGCACCGAAAGTTCGGCGATGAGGCGCCAGGTGGGGCGCCCCTCGAGGATCTCCTCCTCCAGGCGACGAAACCGCCAAGGCATGAAGAAATCCAGTCCGGCCAAGGTCAGGGCCGCCTGCGCACGGA
>CAKZKH010000209.1 GCA_937122485.1 uncultured bacterium
GCCAAGGAAAACTCCAAGGACAGACTCTCCCCAGGGTCAAGCACGTACGGGTAGACCAGGAGTTCGTCCACGTTCCAGATCAGATCGAGCCCGGAAGGCAGGGGTTCGACGGAGATGGACGTTCCGTCTGGGAAATATAGGGCGGCACTTCCCGCCACGTAGAAGAAGTTGGGGTTGGGCCGAGTCACCGTGAAGACAATCTGGGACGCTGTTTGCTCCGGAGGGGCGAAAAAAACGACCTGAAAATCTCCGGAATCGCACCAGGCCAAGCTCGTGGGCCCTTGCAGGTCCACGGTTTGGGCCAACCCCAGCCCCGCGGCGGCCAAAACCGACAAGCTCCACCCCACCCAAGTACGCATCCCGTCTCCTTTCTCCGCTTTCCTATCTCTGTCCGTTTCTAATTTTCGGTGCTTTGGCTTTGCCGGCCCATTCTAGGTCAGATTTTGACCAGCGGCAACTGCAAAGGTCCAAGGTGCGGGGCTTGAGCCACAAGGGACGGGTCGACCCTGGGAAAGGTTGGCGTATACTTGGTCCCTTCCGCCCATGGATTCGTCGCATATACGGAAGCGGATTCTAACGGGGCCTGTTCTTCCCACGATGGCGCTGTTGGCCTGGCCGGTGATGGTCACCGCGGCCCTGCAGGCCCTGTACAACTTGGTGGACGCTTTTTGGCTGGGGCGGCTCTCCACGGCGGCCATGGCCGCCCCAGGCATGGCCTGGCCCATCTTGTTCTTCTTCATGTCCTTCGCTGGAGGACTGCAAGGGGCAGGGGCCACGTTTGTGGCCCAGTACTTCGGAGCCAGGGACCGCCGGGGCGCCGAGCGCTCCGCCGGCCAACTCCTCGCCTTCCTCTTTCTCGGCTCGGCGGTGCTGGGTACGCTCGGCTTTCTCCTTGCCCCCACCGTGCTCCGCCTGATCCGCGCTCCTTCCGAGATCTATCCCCTGGCCCTGACCTATTTGCGCATCGAGTGCGCGGGGCTTCCCATCATGTTCTTGGCCCAGGCCTTTGGGGGCCTGATGCTGGGGTTGGGGAACACCCGCCTCACCATGTACCTGGGGGTGTCCTCGCTTGTTCTCAACGCCGTGCTGGATCCCTTGTTCATCTTTGGGTGGGGGCCGTTTCCCGCCTGGGGGGTGGCGGGCGCGGCGGCCGCGACCATCCTCTCCCGGACCGGGATCGCCGCGGTGGGGTTGCTCCTGTTGAGCTCGGGCCGGGTGGGCCTCAAACTCCACCTCCGAGACCTCCGGCCGCGGGTAGGCGAATTTCTCCCGATCCTCAAGGTGGGGATCCCCAACGTGGTCGATCAAGCCAGCACCTCCCTGGGGTTTGTGGTGATGATGGGCTTGGTGGCCGGATTTGGCACGGCGGTGGTGGCCTCCTACACCGTGGGCAACCGCATCATCAACCTGATCAACGTGGTGAGCTGGGGGGCGGGAAGTGCCCTGGTGGCCATGATCGGCCAGAACTTGGGGGCTTGTCAGTACGAGCGGGCGGAAAGCATTGCTCGGCGGGGGATCGCCACCACCTTTGTCGTCCTTGTGGGCCTGTATTTCGTGACGTTGGCCGTGCGTCGCCCTCTGTTTGGGATCTTTGTCAACGACCCGGCCGTCATCCGCGAGGGCGCCTTCTACATCGCGATCTTTGGCACCTCCATCCCCTTCTTTGGGCTGTTTGACGCGGCCGCGGCGGTGTTCCGGGGTTCGGGCCACACCGTGCCCCCCATGGTGATGGCCATCGTCCGCCTCTGGGCCCTCCGGGTCTTCCTGGCCTGGCTTTTGGGGTACCCCCTGGGGTTGGGGACCACGGGGATGTGGGTGGGCATGACCCTCAGCAACGTGCTGGGGGGCGTGGCCATGGTGCTGTGGGCCCAGCGGGGAACCTGGAAGCGCCGGGTCATCCCTGCCGCAGCCACCACTGGCCCCCTTGACACCGGCCGTTAGTTGGCGTATCTAAAAGGCATGGAGGAGAATCCTCATCGTGGGGAGGTGATCGCCGGGGCTAAGTCCTTCGCCTGGTACTGGTTCAACTGAGGGCGTCACCTCCCTTCTCTTTTGGTTGAGGTGCGCCCGACTAAACCGCAAGCAAGCTTGCGGTTTTTCGTTTTTGAGGGAGGTGGACATGGAGTACAAGTTTCTGCTGGACGAGGAAAAGGTGCCCAGGGCGTGGTACAACATCGTGCCCGATCTGCCCACGCCCTTGCCGCCCCCGGTGCATCCCGGAACCGGGCAGCCCCTCCCACCGGACGGTTTGGCCACCCTGTTCCCCCAAGCCCTCATCGCCCAGGAAGCCTGTGGGGAGCGATGGGTGGAGATTCCCGAGCCCGTGCGCGAGGCCTACCTCCTGTGGCGCCCCACTCCCCTCTATCGGGCCCGCCGCCTGGAGAAGACCCTCCAGACTCCAGCCCACATCTACTTCAAGTACGAGGGAGGAAGCCCACCGGGTAGCCACAAGCCCAACACCGCCGTGGCCCAGGCCTTCTACAACAAACAGGAAGGGGTGAAGCGCCTGACCACGGAAACCGGGGCCGGGCAGTGGGGGAGCGCCCTGGCCTTCGCTTGTAGACTCTTTGGCTTGGAGTGCAAGGTGTACATGGTGCGAGCCAGCTACCTCCATAAGCCGTACCGCCGGGTCTTGATGGAGACCTGGGCGGCGCAAGTTGTGCCTAGCCCCAGCCCGGAGACCCCCTTTGCCCGCCAGCTTCTGGCTGAGAACCCTGAACACCCTGGCTCCTTGGGCATCGCCATCAGCGAGGCCGTGGCCGATGCCACCAGCCGCACGGACACCCACTACGCCCTGGGCAGCGTGCTCAACCACGTGTTGCTGCACCAAACGGTGATCGGGGAGGAGGCCCTGGTCCAGATGGAGATGGCCGGAGAGTTCCCGGACGTGGTCATCGGCTGCGTGGGGGGCGGCTCGAACTTCGCCGGCCTGGCGTTCCCGTTCATCCGTGAGGCCCGCCGCGAGGGTTGTCCCACGCGATTTTTGGCCATCGAGCCCTTGGCCTGCCCCTCCCTCACCCGGGGGAGCTACACCTACGACTTCGGCGACACCGCCGCGACCACGCCCCTGCTCAAAATGCACACCCTGGGCCACAAGTTCGTGCCGCCCCCCATCCACGCCGGAGGCCTGCGCTACCACGGGATGGCCCCTGCAGTGAGCGCGTTGGTGGAGGCCGGGATCGTTCAGGGTCGGGCCTACGCCCAGACGGCGGTGTTCCAGGCGGCCGTGCAGTTCGCCCAGGCCGAGGGTTTCCTCCCCGCTCCGGAGACGGCCCACGCGGTCAAAGCCGCCTTGGACGAGGCCCTGGCCGCCCGCGAGGAGGGCAAGAAGCAGGTGATCCTCTTCAACTTCTCCGGGCATGGGCACTTTGACCTCAAGGCCTACGAGGAGTTCCTGGCCGGGCGGCTGGCTGACCACGTCTACGAGCCCGCCCCGGTCTCCTCGTTCATCCCCTAGGGGGCCAACATGACCAGGATCCTCGGAAGGGAGGTGATCGCCAGAACGCAACCTTTCTTTGGGTATTGGTTTGCGTAGGGCGTGCCTTCGTGTCCCCGAAGGCATGCCCCCAGCCGCGAAAACCGCGGCTTTTTTGTTGACAAAGGAGGAAAAAGTGAGGACGCTGACAGCTATCGGTATGGTGTTGGTTTTGGGACTGGTGGGGTTGGCCCGTCCCACCGTGATCGGCATCACCCAGATCGTGGACCACCCGGCGCTCAACGCCACCCGGCAGGGGATCGTCGACGGCCTCCGGGCGGCCGGCTACCTGGAAGGGCAAAACGTCCAATACATCTACCTCAACGCCCAGGGCGACTTCGCCGTGGCTGTGGCCATCGCCCAGGAGTTCAAGGCCCGCGGGGTTGACTTGGTGATCTCCATCACCACGCCCTCTTCCCAGGCCATCGTGCAGGTGTTCGGGGGCACGGCCACACCGGTCGTCTTCTCCGCGGTCACGGACCCGGTGCGGGCTGGGCTCACCCAGTACCCCAACGTCACCGGCGCTTCCGACCTCATCGACGTGCGCTCGGACCTGGCCCTCTTGAAGGCCCTGGGCGCGCGGAGGGTGGGGATGGTGTACAACCCCGGGGAAACCAACTCCGCCGTGCTTACAGACATGGCCCTCAAGGCTGCGCCGGACTACGGGCTCACCATCGTGACCGCCTCGGTCACCGGCACTGCGGACGTGCTGGCCGCTGCGCAGTCCCTGGTGGGGCGGGTGGACGCCATCTACGTGACCACGGACAACACCGTGGCCACGGCCTTGGAAGCGGTGGTCCAGGTGGCCCAAACGGCCAAGATCCCGTTCCTCATGGCCGACCCCACGAGCTTGGAGCGCGGGGCTCTCATCTGCACGGGGTTTGATTACTACGACCACGGCAAGCTCACGGCCGAGATCGTGGTGCGGATCCTCCGGGGAGAGAAGCCCAGCAGCATTCCGTTTGTGCGCCAGGCAGGGACTCAGGTGTTGTTGAACCTCGATGCAGCCCAGGCCATGGGCTACGTGTTCCCCAAGGCCATCGTGGACATGGCCACAGCTGTGCTGTACGGCGGGCGCAGGCTTGTGAAAGCGGAGTAAGCCATGGCGCTGTTCCTGGCTGCGGTGGAGCAGGGCCTGATCTGGGGCCTAGCTGCCCTGGGGGTCTACCTCTCGTTTCGGGTTCTCAACTTCCCGGACCTATCGGTGGACGGGACGTTTCCCCTGGGGGCCGCGGTGACGGCGACCCTCATCAGCCGGGGGTGGGATCCCTTTGGGGCTTTGGCCCTGGCGGCCGCGGCTGGGATGGCTGGGGGCCTGTGGACCGCGGCGCTTTCTACGCGGTTTCGCATCCAGGGGCTCCTGGCCGGGGTGCTCACCATGATCATGCTGTACTCCTTGAACCTGCGGGTGATGGGGCGGCCGAACTTGCCCCTGCTCGGCCGCCCCTCCGCCTTCCGCACTTTGTCCCACCTCACCGGACTTCCCGGGGACTGGGCCAAGGTGCTCGGGGCAGGCTTGTTGGGCCTGGGTTGCGCTGCGTTGTTGATCGCCCTTTTCCGAACTGAGCTGGGACTGGCCCTGCGGGCCAGCGGGGACAACCCCACCACGGCCCAGGCCTACGGTCTGAGCCCCGCGGCCCAGCTGACCTGGGGCCTGGCTCTGTCCAACGGGTTGGTGGCCCTCTCCGGAGGATTGGCCGCACAGTACTTGGGCTTTGCCGACATTGGAATGGGAATCGGCACGATCGTTTCCTCCCTGGCCGCGGTGATCATCGGAGAAATCTTGTTTCGCCCGCGGGGCGTGGGATGGGGGCTGTTGGCGGCCCTGGGGGGTTCGGTGGTGTACCAGGGGGCGATCCGGGTGGCCCTGCGCTACGGGTCGCGTTTGGGGTTCACCGCCGCGGACATGCGGTTGCTTACGGCCCTGGTGGTGCTGGCAGCCCTCGTGGCCCCGGCCTGGCGGCTGCGGAAGGAGGGCTGAATGCTCACGTTGCACGGGGTGTCCAAGACGTTTCGCTTGGGGAAAGAGTCGGTTCGGGCCCTAGATGGGATTGACCTTGGGGTGGGTGCTGGGGAATTCCTGACGGTGATTGGCTCCAATGGGGCGGGGAAGACGACGCTTCTCAACGTGATTGCCGGGACATGCTGGCCCGATAGCGGCCGCATTGCCGTGGCGGGCCAGGACGTGACCGCTTGGCCCGCGTACCGGCGGGCCCGCTTTATCGGCCGGGTGTTCCAGGACCCCCGCCAGGGCACAGCCCCCCACCTCACGGTGGCCGAAAACTTGGCCCTGGCAGCTCAAAAGGGCCCGCGCACGCTGCGCTGGGCCTTGGGCCGGGCCCGCCTGGCCTTCTTCCGCCGGGAATTGGCGGTTTTGGGCATGGACCTGGAGAAGCGCTTGAACGAGCGGGCAGCTTATCTGTCCGGAGGGGAGCGCCAGGCCCTGGCCGTGCTCATGGCCACCTTCACCCGGCCCAAAGTGCTCCTTTTGGACGAGCACACCGCGGCCCTCGACCCCGCCCACGCCGAGCGGGTCCTGGAAATCACCGATCAGCTTGTGCGGGCCCACCACATCACAAGCCTGATGGTGACCCACCGCATGGACCACGCCCTTCGGGTGGGCAGCCGCCTGGTCATGATGCACAAGGGCCGCGTGCTCTTGGACTTGGGGGCTGCCGCGAAGGCGAACTTGGGCGTGGAGGACCTGGTCGGGCTTTTCCGCAAGGTCGGTGTGGTCGACGACGAGCTTTTGCTCACCGACGCCAAGGCCTGCGCGGCTCAGTAGTCCCGGCGGTAGAACCACAGCACGCTTAGGCTCAAAAGGGTCAGGGTGGACAGGGCCGTGGCCCAGATGGGCTCGGTCCAGCCCAGGCCCCGGCCCCACAGCACTTCCAGGGCAGCATCGGCCAAGTCCCCGGTGCGGGGAAGCACGCGGTACAGCGCTTCACCAACCCCGCCCAGCACGCGCACCCACAGCTTGGGCGAGGCCGCGATGTCCGGGTAAAACGTATGCACGCGCCCCAAAAAGCCGCAAAGAAGCCATACGAGCACAGCCCCCCACACCGCAAGGCCGCTCCGCTCAGAGACCAGGCCCAACAGACAAGTCCAAGCGTACAGGGCAGCAAAGACAAGGTTCACCAAAAGGACACTCAGCACCGCCCGCGCGGAGAAAAAGCCGGTTCTACCCCAGAGAATCCCCGCCACCGCCAGGATCACCACCAGGCTTGCCCCCAGAAAGAGCGTGACGGCTCCGAAGTAACGGCCCAAGTAGACCGACCAGCGGGGAACAGGCTTGGAAAGCACGATCTCCGCCTGGCCTCGCCCCAAGGTGCGGGGAAGAAGGCCCGCGGTGAGGAACAACGCCATGAGAATCCCCCACCCGCTCACAAAACCGACCACAAAGGTGTTGACGGTCCTAACGAACCGTTCCACGGGCAGTTCGCGGTCTATGGGGCGAGGTCCCCCGGGCTCCTCAAGGAAAATCATCCAAGGCAAAGTGATCCGCACCGTGCCCGGGGTGGAACCAGGCTCCACCGGGAGGGCCACGGCGATCAAAAGGAGCGGGACAGCAATCAGCAGGCCCACGACGAGGGAGGCCTTGCGGGCCAAGGCGTCGACCCAACTGTCAAGGACAAAGATTCCCAGCGCTCTCATGCTTGGCTCCCGTAGGTGTTCGAACTAGCCTGAAAGAGGCTTACGAACAGGTCTTCCAGGGATTTCTCGGCGGTGAGCTCTTCCACGGTTCCCTCTTGAAGGAGGCGGCCCTGGTGGAGGATGGCCACGCGGTCGCAGATGCGCTCGATTTCGGTGAGCACGTGGGAGCTGATGAGGATGGCGGTTCCTTCGGCCTTGAGGCGCAACAGGAGGTCTTTGACCTCCTTGCGGCCCAGGGGATCGAGGTTGGCTGTGGGCTCGTCAAGGATGAGGACCTTGGGCTGGCCTAGGAGAGCCTGGGCCAGGGCCAGCCGTTGCCGCAGGCCCTTCGAGTAGGCTTTGACCTTGGCCCGCCGCTTTTCGCTTAGGCCCATCTGCTCAAGGAGCTTGGCAGCGTGGTCACGGGCCTCGGTGCGGGACAGGCCCAAAAGGGAGGCGTGAAAACAGAGGACAGGAACCGCCCGGCGGTGGCCAGGAAACGCGTGATCTTCAGGAAGGTACCCCACGAACTTTCGGGCCTGGGGATCCTCTCCGGGAAGGCCCAAAACCTTGGCCTCCCCGGAGTCTGGGCGGACCAGGCCCAGCAGGCACTTCAGGAGGGTGGTCTTCCCCGCCCCGTTGGGGCCCAGAAGCCCGTAGATTTCCCCCTCCTGAACCATGAGGGAAACCCCGCGCAGGGCTTGCACCCTCGGGGCCCACAATCCCCTGTAGGTCTTGACCACGTTCCGCACTTCAATCGCGGCCATCGCGCTCGCATTATAGGGCTGACGAACTCCTCGGGGGAAGCGAAGAAGGAGCAGGGGCGTGCGTTGCGCCCCGAAGCCATTTCGCTAAACTGCATGGGGTATGACGCGCCAGGAGGTCGTGGCCTTCCTTGAGGACCGCTTTCCCCCCAGCCTGGCCGAGGGATGGGA
>CAKZKH010000210.1 GCA_937122485.1 uncultured bacterium
GCAGGCGGGGTGGAAACTTCGGCGTGTGCTCACGGATCGGGGGAGCGAGTTCCAAGGGGAGTTCCGCCCAGGCGTGTCGGGACCTGGGGATCACCCACTCGCGGACGAAGCCGCGGCACGCGTGGATGAACGGGTTCGTGGAGCGACTCCAAGGGACGATCCCCCACGTGCAGGGGCGGGTGGTCTTTCCCCCCAAGTTCTTCACCTAAGCTAAGCCCGCCAGCTCCAGGCCTCTGATGATGGGTTCCTACGCTTCTGCAACGAGCAGCGGCGGCCTCAGAGGTACTGCACCCCGGGACGAACCCCGACGGAGGTGTTCTGGGACGTGGCCGCTTACATCCGTCAAGGAGGCCTAACATGTCAAGCGGTACTGGACACACTAGACGAGGGTATACCAACCCTGCCGCCTGGTAACGGTTTTCCGGTGCCCCGAGATCGTTCCCCTTGACTTTGCCTGATTTGCCGATAACTTTAGTACTTTGGGAGGATCAAAATGGGCCGGTTTGCTGGGAAAGTGGTGGTGGTGACCGGAGGTTGCCAGGGGATTGGGCAAGCCACCGTTGAGGCCTTTGTTCGCGCGGGGGCAAGAGTCGCGGTGGCGGATATTAATGCCGAGCTGGGTGAAGCTTTCCTCCGCGAACTACAAAGCGCGGGATGGGAAGCCATTTTCGTCAAGGTCGATGTCTCCAAGCCTGTAGAGGTCCGAGCGATGGTAGATGCCGTGGACAAAAAGTGGGGCAGATTAGATGTTTTGGTGAACAACGCTGCGATCTATGCTCAAGGAGACGTGCTTGAGACGTCGGAGGAACTTTGGGAAAAGACTTTATCTATAGACCTCACAAGCGTTTTCCTTTGCACAAAGTGCGCGGTCCCCCTCATGCTCAAAAGCGGAGGCGGGGTAATCGTCAATGTGGCCTCCGAGGCCGGGCTGGTGGGGATCAAGGGGCAGGTGGCGTATAACACGGTGAAAGCTGGGGTGATCGGCTTCACCAAAAGTTGCGCTGTGGACTTGGCCAAGCGAGGGATACGGGTGAACACGGTCTGCCCCGGCACGACGGAGACGCCACTGGTGCACGAGGCCTTGAAAAAGACTCCCGATCCAGAGAGGACTCGGCGGCTTTTGGAGGAGTCC
>CAKZKH010000211.1 GCA_937122485.1 uncultured bacterium
CCGAGTTCGTCCGCCCCGTACTGCCAGTTGTCCAGGCTGTTGACCCCTTCGGCCGTGGTGCCGATGTATCCAGCAGCCCGGCGCGCAGCCACGGCCTCCAGATGCGGTACCCGCCGCAGCTCTTGCGGAATTTCCCCATACGACAGGGTGTCCATGACCACGCCCTGAGCGTCCACCAAGATGATGACGTCGCCCGCGTTGGCCAGGCCCTCCCAGCGGGATGTGGTGAAGAACTCCTCAGCGTTGGACGGCACGACGACCACAAAGTCCGTCAAGTCAAAGTCGTCCCTGGGGAAGTGTGCAGGGAGGTTTTCCCTGTCCCCGGCGTTGTAAATCACGACCAAAGTCCCGGCGGGAACCGTGGCCCACATGGTGTGGTCGGAGAAGGTGATGAACACGCCTCCCCGAGCCTCGCCCTGCCGGTCCTGCAGAACCCAGCCCCGCAAATCCACCGCCGTGCCTGGCCCTCCACCCACGACCAACAGCTCAATCCACTCCCCGTTTCCACCTTTTCCCTGACCGAATTCGTTGATCACAACAACAAGCCTCTCCTGACTCAATCCGCAGGCCCACCAAAGACCAACCAGGACCAACCCAACGACTGCCCAAACCGCACGCCCCTTTGCCCTCATGGCTTTCACCTCCTTCCCTCTTTGTGGGGCAAGGCCGAGTTTAGCCGCGACCGACGGTGCGGAACAACCGGGCCTTTCTCCTCTGGCAACCTGGCCATCGGGGCAAAACGGCCGGGGATTTCAACTCTCCGCGCCCCCGCAGGATAGAATGGTTTCCCAGGGCAATGAGGCCGCCTCCGACGCCAACTGTTCTGATCGTGGACGACCACCCGGTGGTGCGGGAGGGGCTGCGGCGGCTCCTCGCGGTTCAGGGGTGCACGGTTGTGGGCGAGGCCGGAACGGGCCAGGAAGGACTGCGGCTTGCCCAAGACCTTCAACCTGACCTCATCATCTGGGACTTGGCCATGCCCGGTGGAGGCCTAGGCCGCTTGGCTGAGCTCAAGACAGCCTCGCCGGATTCCAAGGTCCTTGTCATCACGGTGCTGGATGTAGCCGAGGTGGCTGGGGAGGCCGAGCGGGCGGGAGCGGACGGCCTCGTGTCCAAGGGAGCTCCCCCCGAAGAGCTGGTCCAAGCCCTCCACACCGTGCTTCGGGGACGTCGGGCCTTTCCCAAGGTGAGCCACCTCTCCCCCCGGGAAGAGGAGATCATGGTCCTCCTCGCCGAGGGACTGGGAAACAAGGAGATCGCGGAGCGCCTGGGGGTTTCCACCAAGACGGTAGAGTCCCACCTGGACAACCTCAAAGCCAAGTTGGGGTGCACGTCCACCGCCGACCTGCGGGCGCGGGCCTTGCGCCGGAGGTAGTCCAGTTCCCCCATCGGCCCCTGCCCTTCCCGTTCCGTACCATTGGACCGTCCATGCGCGTTCTCGTGGTTGACGATCACGCCCTGGTGCGGGAGGGCATGGCTGCCGTGCTCTCCGCCGACGGGGTTCACGTGGTAGGCAAGGCCCGGTCGGCCGTGGAGGCCTGGGGCTTGGTGCGCGAGCTCCAACCGGAGGTGGTGGTCCTCGACGTAGCCCTCCCGGACCTCTTGGGTTTGGACCTGTGTCGGAGGATCCGCCGCCGCTTCCCCCAAACAGCGGTGGTCTTGATTTCCATGTTTGACGATCCGGCGTGGCGGACGGAGGCGGCCTTGGCCGGGGCGTCGGCCTACGTGCTCAAGGGCGAGTCGCCCGCGGCGCTGGTGGAGGCCGTGCGTTGCGCGGCTTCCGGCGAAAGCCTTCTTCCCCGCCCCACCCAAGCAGATTTGCCTCTCACCGACCGCGAACGGGAAGTGGTGCGCCTCATCGCCCAAGGCCACAAACTCTCGGAAATCGCCCGACTCCTATCCCGCTCCATCCCCACCGTGCGGGCCCACAAGGCCTCAGCCATGCGCAAACTGGGCGTACACTGCACAGTTGACCTCATCCAAAAAGCCCTGGATCTGGGGCTGGTCAAGGTGCCTTCCCCCAAGGAGGTCCACGTTGGAAAGGCTTAACCGGTACCGCGGGGCCATCGCCCAAGCCCTTGCCCAGGTGGTGCCCCAAAACGGCCCGTTGGCCGTGCTTCTGCGCTACCCTTTAGGTCTGAGCGAGTCCGATGGCTCAGCGGGTCCGGGCTTGGGGGGCAAGCTCCTGCGGCCGTCTTTGTGCCTTCTGGCCTGCGAGGCCCTGGGGGGAGAGGTGCGCACCGCCTTGCCCTTGGCCGCCAGTTTAGAGCTCGTCCACGTGTTCTCCCTTGTGCACGACGACATTCAAGACGGGGACGAGTACCGGCGGGGGCGGCGCTCGAGCTGGGCCGTGTTCGGGGTGGGCCCTGCTCTCAACGCCGGGGATGGTCTTTTGACCCTGGCTATAAAGACCGCGGCCAAGGCTCCGCTGCCCTCCCACCTTGTCGTTCAAGCCCTCGACCGCCTGGCCGAGGCCACCTTGCGGATGATCGAAGGCCAAACCCTGGACCTGGCCATGGAAGGAAAGCAAGTTGGGGTGAAGGACTGGACGGAGATGG
>CAKZKH010000212.1 GCA_937122485.1 uncultured bacterium
TCCCACCGGTCGCCCAGGTACTCCACGTGGCTGACCTCCGCTTCGAACGGACCTGAACCCACTTCCACGTCCTCGGGGCGGAAGAACAGAACAACCTCTTGACCCACCTCCACCCCGGCGCACGCAACCGAAAGCTTGGTTCCTGCCACTTCCACCCAGGCGTTCTGTTCGTCCACCTCGATGACCCGGGCGGGCCAGAGGTTGGCTCGCCCCAGAAAGGAGGCCACGAAAACACTGGCCGGCTGGCGGTACACCTCGTGGGGTGTCCCCACTTGCTCCAGCGTTCCCTCCCGCATGACCCCTACGCGGTCCGCGAGCGCCAGGGCCTCCTCCTGGTCATGGGTGACGTGCACCGCGGCGATGTTGAGCCCCTGGAGCAGCCCGCGCAGCTCCGCCCGCAGCTCCTTGCGCAGCGCCGCGTCCAACGCCGACAGCGGCTCATCTAAGAGGAGGATGCGCGCTCCAGGCGCCAAAGCCCGGGCCAGAGCTACCCGCTGCTTTTGCCCTTCCGAAAGCTCGTGGGGCCGGCGCTTCTCGTACCCCACAAGGTTCACAAGCTCCAGAAGCTCCCCCACGCGTTTCTTGCGGTCCCCCCTCCAGCCAAACCGCAAACCGTAGGCCACGTTGGCCGCCACCGAAAGGTGGGGAAACAAAGCGTAGTTTTGGAAGACAAACCCCATTTTGCGCCTCTCCGGCGGCCAGGAGGTTACGTCTTGCCCGGCAAGGAACACCCTTCCCCGGTCCGGACGAAGCAGGCCGGCGATGAGCCTCAACCCTGTGGTCTTCCCACAGCCCGAAGGACCCAAGAGAGCAAAGATCTCCCCTTCGGCCACGGAAAACGAAAGGTCTTCGACGGCCACCACCGAGCCAAACCGCTTGGAAAGCCCCCGGGCCTCAAGCATGGGACCTCGTGCGCACGCTTGTCCTCTCCCAAAGCCAAAGGGCCAGTGCGGTGAGGACCATAAGCAGCGTGGCCATGGCCGAAGCTGCTCCGAACCGCCGGGCCGAGAGGTACTGGTAGATGGAGAGGGGAATAGTGTTCAAACCCGGCCGAGAAAGCATGGCCGCCGCGGTCATTTCCCCCAAGGACAGGGCAAAGGCCAAGGCCCCGGCCACGAGAATCCCTGGGCGAAGTAGAGGAAGCTCCACAGAGACAAAGGCCCGAAAGCGCGAGGCCCCCAGCGTACGAGCGGCTTCCACCAGCCTTGGATCGAGCGATTCCCAAAGGGGCTGCACAGCCCGCACCACGAAAGGATAGAAAAGCAGGGTGTGAGCTAGAACCAGGGGCCAGGGCTCGACCGCCAAGTAGCGAAAAGGGGGCCTCCGGAAAGCGAGGAGCAGGGCGAGGCCCAACACCACCGAGGACACGCCCACCGGGGCCATGAGCAGGGCCTCCAGCGCCCGGGAACGCACCTGCCGCAGCACTGCACCCACCACAAGTCCCAGCACCAGGGCCAAGCCGGCCGAGGCTGCGCCCACGGTTAGGCTCGTCAGGATCGCTCCCAAAGGCGACGTGCCCAGCACCGGCGCCGGCGATGCTGTCAAGGCCAACTGGTACCAGTAAAGCGTGGGCGAAGAGCCATCGGGAGCGCGACGGAGAAAGGAGTCGGCCATCACAGCAGCCATCGGACCCACGAACACCAGGGCCGCCAAAGCGAGGTACACAAACCACAGTAGGCGAGCGGGGCGAGTAGGGTCAAAGAGGGCCAGCGCGGGCTGGGGGCGCTCCCGCGCTTGCGCCGCTTGAAAGACACCACCACCCCGGAGGTAGACGTAGGTCAGGGTGAGCGAAAGCCCCAAGACCACCAGGGCCAAGGCTACAGCCCGGGAAAAATCGAGCTCCACCCGGGCAAAAAAATAAACGCCCACCTCCACCGTGGCGAACTGGGCCCCACCCAGGGCGAGGGGAATGGCAAAGGACAAGGTGCACAACACAAAGATGAGGGCCGAGGCCGAAACCAGGGCGGGCAGCAGGGCAGGCAACGTCACGGTGAGGAAGGCCCACAGCGGTTTGGCGCCCAGAACCCGGGCCGCCTCCACCAGGGCCGGGTCCTGGGACTCCCACGCCGCTTGCACGAACCTGGCCACAACCGGGGCGTTGTAAAAAGCGTGCGCGAGCACAATGGCCCAAAGGGTGTAAAGCACCCGTACCGGGGGGTCGTTGAGGCCCAAGGCCCACTGGAGGAACTGGTTGAGGTAACCCGCATGGCCGAAGAAGAGGAAGAAGCCCAGGGCCACGGTGATGGGCGGCAGGACAAAGGGCACCAAAGTAAACGCGCGCAAGGCCGCTTTGCCGGGAAACTGGTAGCGGGCCAAAAGCCAACCCAAGGGGAACCCCAAGCCCAGGCTGAGGAGGGTGGACAGGACGGCCTGCTCCAGGGTGAAACCGAGCAGGCGCCGAACGTAAGCATCACCCAGTACCGACTTGAGGGGATCCAAAGTCCAGACCCCGTCCACCCTCAAGCCCAGCCGAAGGACCTCGGCCAGGGGCCAGAACAGGCCCAGGGCAAGGAAGGCCAGGGGCACCAGGGCCAGGCCGGCCCAAGTGCCCCGTCTTCCTAGCGCCCGAGAAGCTCTTGCCACGTGCGGATCCAACCGGAGAGCTT
>CAKZKH010000213.1 GCA_937122485.1 uncultured bacterium
TCGTGCGCGAGGACGGTCTGGAACTGTTTGGGTTTGCCACCCTGGAGGAGCGGGAGATGTTTGTGGCCTTGCTTTCGGTGCCCCAGGTGGGGCCGAAGCTGGCCTTTCGCCTGGTGGCAGCACTTCCGCCCGAGGAGCTGGCAGCCGCGGTCCGCCGCGGGGACCTTTCAGCCCTGGAAAGCGTCAAGGGCATTGGGCACCGTACGGCCCAGCGGGTCATGGTGGAACTGGCCGAAAAGCTTTCCAAATGGGCCCCGGCCATCCCCACGCCCCTGGGCGAAAGGGAGCGGGTGGTCCTCCAGGCCCTCACCTCCAAGGTGCTGGGGTTTTCCGAGTCCGAGGCCCGCAAGGCCGTGGAGAAGCTGGCCCGGGAGTACCCCGAAGCCTCGGTGGAG
This sequence comes from uncultured bacterium, assembly GCA_937122485.1. Lineage (GTDB taxonomy): Bacteria > Bipolaricaulota > Bipolaricaulia > Bipolaricaulales > Bipolaricaulaceae > CAKZKH01. The sequence continues at coordinate 396 of CAKZKH010000213.1, forward strand.
GAGATGATCCGCCGGGCCCTCATGGCCCTGGCCCGCGAATGAGGGTTTTGGGTCTGGATGTGGGTGACCGTCGCATCGGGCTGGCCCTCTCCGACGAGACCGGCCTTCTCGCCCAAGGCCGCGGGGTCTACCTGCGCCAGGACCTGGCCAGGGACGTTGCGAACCTCGGCCAAATGGCCAAGGAGTTCGGGGCCCACGCCCTGGTCGTCGGCCTTCCCTTGAACATGGACGGAACCGAGGGGGAACAGGCGGCCAAGGTGCGGACCCTTGCCGGGGCCCTCGCCCAGCACACCGGCTTGCCTTTGCACTACGTGGACGAGCGGTGGACCACCCAAGAAGTGGAACGGATGCTCCGGGAAGTCCGGGCCTCCCAAAGCAAGAAACGGAAGGCAAAGGACGAACGGGCCGCTATGCTTATCCTTCAGGCTTGGCTGGACCGCCAACGCGCTCTTTAGATCGGCCAGAGCTTGATCGTTCCCGTGCGGGCACCCCAAGCGACGCGGTTTCGTCGGGGCTTAAGGCGAAAGGAGGCTTCCGGTCCGTGTGAGCCCTGAGCACGGCGCCGAGCTCAAGTGGTTGCACGTTCCAAAGCCGGACACCGCGGTCCCACGGCCCCGAGGCCAGCCAGCGGCCCGAAGGGGCAAACGCAAGAGCGTCCACGGCGTCGCTGTGCCGGCCCAAGTGGCCGAGGAACTGGAACCCGTCTCGTCTCAAAGCTCAATCCAACCGTGTTGAAAGCCGACCGGAGCCCCACGCGGGCCTGGCGCTTCGCCCGCTCCTAGGGAGCCTTGAATCCCCTGGGGGCAGCCCCCAGGTTCAGAGGACCGACGGGGAATCTCTCCCCCTTCCTCCGGGGCCCACGAGCCGAGCGGTGGCCAGGTCCCAGGTCAACCACGTCCCATTCTTGGTCGGGGAAAGAACAGACTCGCATTCAAAAGTAAAGGTTTGACCCCCTGTACTGGGCATTACGCCGGCTCGAGACCCCAGGAATGAGGGCT
>CAKZKH010000214.1 GCA_937122485.1 uncultured bacterium
GTTGGTGTAGCTCACCTGCACGGGAAGGGGCCCTCCGGAAAATGAGCAGTCGGCGCGGATCTGGAAGCGAATCTCCAGGTTCTGGCGTGACCGCAGCTCGTCAGCTCCGGGGATGTCGTCCACGCTCCACGTCAGCGTCGACCCCAGGATGACCGGATCGTCACCATCGGCCCAGCTCCCGCCGCTCTTCCGCCACTGGGTGGATCCGGGGACGTAGTTGATCCCGGTGGGCAGGGTCACCGTGGCCTCGAGCTCGTACACCGCCGGGTCGCCGGCGTTGCGAATCGTGACCGTGGCGTGCTGGATGGCGCAGGTGTCGATGGGGGAGTTCGTGGACGCGGTGGCGACGACGTTCGTGGTCGGGATGAAGACGGTGGCGGAGTCCGGCGCGGAGGTGTGGCAGTCCTCGCCCCCGCATCCCACCCCCGCCTGCACCCAGTTCGTCAGCTCTGTGCAGCTCGTCATCCGGGCGGTGACGGTGAGGGTGCGCGTGGCTCCCGGGGCGATCACGGGGATCCGCCAGCTCACGCCGTTGATCCCCCCGCCCATGTGGTCTTGATTGGGGTAGGTCCCAACGTCGGGGTCAGCCGTTGACGAGACGTACTCCAGGCCGCTCCCGAGCACGTCATCCACCCACACCTCGTACGCCGGACCCGCGCCGCCGTTCGTGACGTAGATCGTCCAGGTGACCAGGTTCCGGGTGGCGTAGATCATCTCAGGGGTCTTCGACACGTAGAGGAGCGGCTGGCGCAGGAAGGATGGAGTGAGGGATGCGCCCACCGAGCACGAGGCGTAGCGGCACGAGTCCTCGAACAGGGCCGTCGTGGCCAGCTCGCGGCCAGGGCCACAGCGCTTCCGCACCTGGAAGGTGAGGATGGACTGGGCGTTGCTCGGCTGTCCCACAAAGGCGCTGGCGTAGTCCCACTGGTAGTAGTCGGGGTACCCCGTGGGAAAGGTGCTCGCCGGACACACGCCACTGCACACGATGCTCCCCAGATCCACGATGTAGTAGTTGAGATTGCTGAGCCGAAGCCGCACGTTGTGCGGATCGACGGCGGACGTCTTGGTGAGGGTCACGGTAACGTTGTAGGTCCCGCACGGGTCCACGAAGTCGGTCGGGAGTCCCGAGATGGCGACGCTCATCGACGGGGTGACGGTTGTTACGACGAGGGCTTCCGTGACCTGGCACGGCTGCGTGCAGTGGTCTCCACTGGTACAGCCCGTTCCGAGCTCCAGCGTCGTCCAGGAGTAGAAGCTGTAGGTGCTGGGGCACGTGGTGGGAAGCGAACCCGGGGTGAACTTGAGCCGGTACGAGATCACAAGGGTCTTTCCCCAGACGAGGCTGCCATCGTCGATCCCCTGGATCTGCAGACTCCCGCCAGGGGTTCCGTCCACCAGGACCACAGGATCCTTGGGGTCACCGTCCACCGTGATCTGGAGCGAGCCGTCCACGTACTCCTGCAGGTTCTGGGCGTGGGCGGTGAACGTGAGGTCAGTGAAGACGATGTCCGGCCCGCTGGCGGCGAATTCGTAGGTGTTCGTGTACGTGATCTCGCCGCACTTCTCCTGGGTCGAGGGGCTTGCGGCCCGGCTGGCGGTGACGAGCTGGTAGCACTGGATGGCGATGGAGGCCGAGTCGGAGGCCGAGATCACGCACCCGCAGCAGTTCGTGGCCGTTGCGGTGGCCGTGAGGGTGGCGACCTGGCCGCACTGGATCATGCCCGGGGCTCTCAGGGCAAACGACGTGGACAGAGGGGTGGTGGGGGGTGTGGTCCAGGAGATCGTCCCCCCGGTCCCGTCCCCCCCCGGGGTCCACGCCCCGCCGCCGCTGTCGGTGACGGTGAACCCCGCGGGGACGTTCACCACCACGGAGATGTCGCTCGTGGTCCCGCTCCCGCAGCTGTCAAGCCCGGAGAAGCTCACCTCAAGGCTGTAGCTCCGTACGTCGCAGATGTAGACCTCGCTGGACTCTGTGAGGGACACGGACAGGCGCGGCGGGCCCTCAGGGCCATAGGTTGTCGAGAAGCTCCCGACTTGGATGGGCGGGCGGAACTCCTCCCCGCACACGTTCTCGTAGATCGTCTGGCAGAGCACCGTGCCGCTCGGCACGCCCGCGCACCAGTCTCCTGGGTAGGTCACGGTGAACGTGAGGACGTACGTCTCGCCGGCGGGAATCGGATCGTCGAGGACGAAGCACCCTCCCACATAGGCCGCACCCGCCCCCACGTCGCTGACCACCAGGGGGGCGCAGTCCATGCAGAGGCGGATGTTGTAGGCCGCGCCCAGGCCCGTATTCGTGATGGGAATGGTCACGGGTACGCCACCCGCGGAGCAGTAGGGCATGGCGATCGTGGGTGGTGTCCAGGAGAGGAGCGGGTTCCTCGGAACAAGGAGAATCGACGCGGTGGCCGTGCCGCCGTGTACGGCGGTATCGAAGCAGATCGAGCCATCGTCACATGCGAACCGAACGTCGGCCCTGTTCCTCAGGTCGCTGCAGCCCACCACGCGGGCCTTGAGTTCGAGCTCCGCCCGGTCTCCCGCGGGGATCTCCGGGATCTCCCAGGTTGTGGTCTGACCGAAGTTCGGACCCTCGGGTGAGGAGGACACGTACTGGATGCCCGTCCCGAGGACGTCCGTGACCACCACGTTGTAGATCGGCCCCAGACCCGTGTTCTCCACAACGATGGTCCAGGTCACCTCGTCGCCCACGCCCGCCGAGATGACGGAGGGGGTCTTCTCGATGCGCACTGCGCCGGGAAGGATTTCAATCCCTTGGGAATCCAACACCCAGAAGGGGTTCCCTTCCAAGATGAAGTCCACCCGAGCCAAGAGCGTCCCGGAGAGTGTCCCACAGGTGGTAGCCAAGGAAAACTCCAAGGACAGACTCTCCCCAGGGTCAAGCACGTACGGGTAGACCAGGAGTTCGTCCACGTTCCA
>CAKZKH010000215.1 GCA_937122485.1 uncultured bacterium
GGTACCTTGCTCCTGGACTGGGCCCTGAGACTGGGGCTCCTTCCCCAAGGGTGTGCCGTGGGACTTGTGGTGAAGGAGATTCCCTTGAAGCTTCCCCGGGCACCTGAGGGCGTGCGGCTGGACTCGGTCTTGTGGGCATTGGTGGTCCATCCGGACTGGATCGGGTTTGCCCGCGATTATGGCATCGAGCGGCAGGGGCTGCGGGTGCGGGTGGTGGCCGAGGTCCGCGGGCCCTTGGACGCCCAGTTTGAACCGTACGTGACCAGCTCGGCAGCCCAACTGGTGGAACTGGCGATTCCCATCCCCTTGCTGCCCGAACTGGGCCGAGCGCCCCAGGTGAAGTTGGTCCGGTTGCCGTACGTGCCCCATCCTTAAGGAGGCTGGAATGACATTGCGGAGCGAACTTGTGCGCTGGTGGAAGGCTGGGGCCTTGCTCCTGGCCCTTGTGGGATCCCTGGCTTTCTCGACCTGGGGGCAGGTGGAAATCGCGGCCTTGGACGACGACAAGGCCTCGTGGGATGCCGTGGTGGCCAAGGCCCAAAGCGCCGGGCTTTCCGTCACGGTCAAGTACTACAACCAGGCTGCCCTGTACAACCAGGTGTACATCCAAGCTGGGGTGGGATTGGCCAGGTTCGACATCGGCCAAGTGCTCACAGGTTGGGTGTCGACGGTGGCCCCGCGGTTGGCCGACCTTTCGGGGTACGCCGGGCAGCTGCAGGCTGCGGGCCTGGAGGTGTACAGCCACGGGGGCCGGGCCATTGGGGTGGTGCTGCCTTGGCGCCAGGACGCCATCGCCGGGATCCTCGCCCGCTCCACCCGCATTCCTCAGGCGGTGCAAGTTTTGACCCACCTTGCGGCGGCCGGTCCCACGCCTGCCCCGACGGGGAAGACCGTGCCCTTGACCATCGGTCCGCTCAAGATCGAGAAGGCGGCCAAGAAGAACCCGGTGGTGGACGGGGCGTTGGAGTTGTTGGTGAGCACGGTGCGGCAAGTGGTGCCTGCTGGGCTTGCTTTGGCCTTGGCCAACGTGCCGGCCCAGGCCCAGGACGCCTTGACCAAAGTCGCAGAAATGCTGGGCATCCCCCTCAGCCCAGCCGGGGAAGTGACCCTGGTGATCGAGACCAAGGGGCCGGGCGCGGTGCCCCTGGGGATTGCTGTGGAACCGGAGACGTCACCGCTGGGCCTCAAAAAGGTGAAGCTTCCCCTGGACCAGTTGGAGAGCTTCTTGGCCACGGTGGGGGGCACCGTATACGTGCGGCTCCCGTACACCCCCCATGAGTTGGCGGTTACCTCTCAGGGCGTGGCCCTGGTGGGGGCCAGCGCGTTCCACGCTTTGGGCAACCGCGGGGCAGGGGTCAAGATTGCTGTGATCGACCTGGGGTTTAGCGGCCTGTCCGCCTCCCAGGCCGCCGGGGACCTCCCCACGACGGTGATCACCCGCGACTTCACCGGCACAGGCCTTACCACAGGCACATCCCACGGGACCGCGGTGGCGGAGATTGTCTACGACGTGGCGCCCCTGGCCCAGCTTTACCTCATCAAGATCGGCAACGAGGTGGACCTCGACAACGCCATCACCTACTGCATTTCCGAGGGTGTGCACGTGATCAACCACTCCTTGGGCTGGTTCAACACGAACTTTGGGGACGGCACTGGGGTGATTGGGGACATCGTGCGCCGGGCCACCTCGGCTGGGATCCTGTGGGTGCAGGCGGCAGGGAACAGCGGCCTGCGGCACTACGGGGCCACGTTCACCGATGGCAACGGCGACAGCTGGCACGACACGGACGTGACGATCACCGCCACGGCCGGGCAGCCGATCTTGCTTTACCTCACCTGGGAATCTTGGCCGGCCACGGCCGACGACTACGACCTGTACCTCTACGGGCCGACCGGAGCGTTGGTGGCGAGTTCCACCAAGACCCAAGGGGGCACAGAGCAGCCCACGGAACGGGTGTACACCACCGCGACCACAAGCGGCACGTACCGGGCCCGGATTCAGAAGGCAGGCGGGGCCACGCGCCGGGTGTCGCTTTTCTCGATTTATCAAAATGTGAGTCCGCTCGTGGCGGCCTCGTCGCTTCCGGCCCCGGCGGATGCGGCCGAAGCCCTGAGCGTGGGAGCGGTCAACTGGGCCAACTACACGGCTGGACCGGTGGCGGCCTACAGCTCGCGGGGACCGACCTACGACGGGCGAACCAAGCCCGACCTCGTGGCCCCGGACAACGTGACCACGAGCGTTTCGGGTTGGAACCCGTTCCCGGGGACTTCGTCTTCCGCGCCGCACGTGGCCGGTGTGGCCGCACTCCTCAAGGCGGAGACGCCGGGCTTGACCGCTGCTCAGATCTGGACACGACTTTTGGGGTTCTGCATCCCCATGGGCGACAGCAACGCCTACGGCGCAGGGAGGCTGGAAGCGCAACCTTTGCCCCCGGCCCAGGCCGACCTCGTGGTGGACTCGATCACGTTCACGCCCGCCACGCCCACGGTGGGAAC
>CAKZKH010000216.1 GCA_937122485.1 uncultured bacterium
TCGGTGGCCCACGAGTTGGGAGTTGAAAGCAACGAGCGACTGGAGTTCCTCGGCGACGCGGTGTTGGACCTGGTTGTGGCCGACCTTCTGTTCCAACGTTTTCCCGATCGGGACGAGGGAACCCTGTCCAAGTTCCGTGCGGTCCTGGTCTCTCGCCCTTCCCTGGGGGAGGTGGCCAAGGAGACCGGGTTGGCTGCTCACCTGCGGCTGGGCTCAGGGGCGGAGGAGGCCGGGGCGCGGGAGCGCCCGTCCGTGCTGGGTTCGGCTTTGGAGGCGTTGGTGGGGGCTGTGTTCCTCCACCACGGCTACGACCAGGCCCGCCGGTTCGCAGAGGCCCTCCTTCAACAGCGGATGGACGAACTCCAATCCCAGCCGCCACCGGACTACAAGTCCCTTCTCCAGGAGCTGGCCCAGGGCCAATTCGGCCACCTGCCGCGGTACACCGAGGTGGCCACCGAAGGGGCCGACCACGCCAAGGTGTTCACGGTTCGGGTCGAGGTCGGGGACGAGGAAGCCCTGGGGCGGGGCCGCACCAAGAAGGAAGCGGAGCAAGCCGCAGCCAAACGCTTGTACTTGAAGCTGTGCGAGGGCCCGGGGGACTGACCTCCGGTTGAGGGCAACCGCCGGGGCGGATATTCTGGCGCTGGTTTTGCGAATGAGGTCAAGAACGCACGCGTTGTCCCCAACAAGGGCGCAGGGGCTTACGCTCACCGAAGGAGCTCTTCCCTAAGGGGATCCCCATGAGCCCGGCCCTCGGTTCATTGGCCATTCTCGGCGCCGTGTTGGTGCTGTACGCCACGGAGAAGATCCCGTTGGGGATCACGGCCGTAGGGGCCTGTGTGGCCCTCGTGCTTTTCCGGGTGGTGGATTTTGCCACGGCGTTCAGCGGGTTTGCCTCGGATGTGGTGTTCCTTGTAGGGGGAATGGTGGTGGTGGGGACGGCCTTTATGGAGAGTGGCGCCTCCCAGGCCATGGGGGAGGCCATTCTCCGCCGGGCTGGGACAAGCGAACGGCGCATTTTGGCTCTTACCTTGCTTTTGGCTGGGGCCCTGTCCGCCTTTCTCAACAACACCACGGTCACGGCCATGTTCCTCCCGTTGATCCTGGGCATGGGCGTTTCCTCGCCCGAGCGGGTGCGGCCGGCCCACCTTTTGATGCTGGTGGCGTTCGCTGCCAGCGCGGGGGGCATGATGACCCTGGTGGGCTCCACCCCTCCGCTCATCGTCCAAGGCGTCCTCCAGAAGGCCGGACTTCCCCAGTTTGGGTTCTTTGAATTTGGCCTGCTGGGTCTGCCGATCTTCCTCCTTCTTCTCCTGTACGCCCTGTTCATCGGTTACCCCCTTTCCGTGCGCCTGATGGCCCGGCGGAGCCATGTTTCCCCGGTCGCCCCGGTGCCCGCCAATCCCCATAACCGGGATCGCCGCCGGATGTGGGTCAGCTCAGGGATCATGGGCCTGTGCATTGCTCTTTTTGCTGCCCAGGCCCTGCCCATCCCGGCGGTCAAGAACGCCCTTCCCCCTCTGGGGCTTACGGCCATGCTGGGGGCCGTTCTTTCCGTTGTGACCGGCTGCATTGGCGATACCGAGGCCTACCGGCGGATGGACTGGAACACCGTGTTTGTGCTGGCAGGGTCCTTGGGGCTGGCCGCGGGGCTGGACAAGAGCGGCGGGGGCCAGCTGTTGGCCGATTGGGTCTTGGGGGCCCTCGGGCCGTCGGTCTCCCCGTTCGCCGTGATGGCCGCCCTTACCGGCCTGTGCATGATCCTCACCCAGGTCTCCTCCAACACGGCGGTCACCGCCACCTTGGCCCCCATCGCCCTGTTCCTCAGCCAGAAGATGGGCGTTTCCCCCCATCCCTTCCTCATGGCCATCGCCACAGGAGCCGCGGCCTCGTTCGCCACGCCGGTGGCCACACCGCCCAACACCCTCGTCCTCAGCGTGGGGTACAAGTTCTGGGACTACGTGGTGGTGGGGGGTCTGTTCAATCTGCTCTGCTACGCCGTTGTGGTGGTGATCGTCCCCCTGGTGTGGCCCTTCTAGGGGCCGTTGCGCGGTATCATCCTGTGGCAAAGGAGGGTACCATGCGCAGGCTGGCGGTAGCTCTTGTTGCAGTTTTGTTCGGCGTTTCTGCCCTCGCGCAGTTGGAGGACGTCCGGGAAACGGCCTTCGGCAACAAGCCGTTCAACCCCACCGACAGTGGGATGGTCATGCGGGCTCTGTTGCGGGACAACGACGCGGCCAACCGGGACCCGGTGATCTTCACCCGCATCCAAGTGGAGAACACGGGTACGGCTCGGCCGGAGGAGTTTGAGTGGGTGGAGGTGCGCCTGGAGTTAGAGGGGCGCACGGTGGTCCTCACCCGCGGTTCCACCTTCCCTCTTCTCGAGGTCCTGCTCCCCCGCCCGGTGGAGGAGCGCCAAGTCCCCGATGACGGGGAGGCGATCCTCACCGTGTGGATCAAGGTCTCGGCTCAGATCTTCGAAGGAAGCACGGTGCAGCCCCGCATTCGCCTCCTGTGGTCGGAGGGAGGCGAGGGAGGCACGTTGGAGATCACGGACAGCGTCCCTGAGGTGTTCGTGGTCGACACAAGTTTCGATGCCCGTGGCCTCCCAGGTCCCGAGGGAGGAACACTCAACCCGGGGGACACGTTCCTTGTGGCCGAGGCCGAGGCTTGGGACACCCCCGACGTGAACAACTTGGAGCTCTACGTGGTGGCCGTCCGCGTGGACGGACCCTCGGGCCTCATTTGGACCGTGGACATCAACAACGGCGTGACCCGGATGGAAGTCCCCGCCGGGGTAGAAGTGCTGCTACCTCAACCTGCCTTCGTTGGCTGGGACACGTTCGAAGAAGTTCGACCTGGCCCGATTCGAATCTTTGTAACCGTACCCACCGCGTTTCTCCCCAAGGACCCCGTGACCGTGGCCCCCTCGTGGGAGGTGCGAATCCGTGAGGGGAGGACGGGTCCGCAAGAGAAGAGCTTCTCGTTCACCGACCCCTTGTCCGACGTGGTGGTCGCTGCCGGACTGGAAGTGGTGGAGTTGAATGTTCCCGATGCTGGCCGGGTGTTCACCACCAACCCCCGGACGCTTCAGTACTCCACCCTCAACCTGGAGGACAGCGACCGCAACAACACCCCAGTCCGGCTGGACACCCTGGAGCTCGTACCTCTGGGGACCGTGACCACCCAGATTTTGTCCCTGGATGTGTTCGACGGGCGGGGCAACCTCGTGGGGTTCGCCAGCGGGCTTACCGTCCCCTTGATGGCGCCGGATGGGAAGCCCATCCTCCTCTTGGACGATCGGTCGGTTTCCCTCACAACCACCCTGTACCTGGCGGAGAAGATCCCCCTGGGAGGCAGTCTCCTTCTCCGCCACCAGGTGGCTGTGGAAGAGGTCCTGCCCCGGGAGTTCCTCGTGGGGCCTGGAACAAGCACCCAATTCAAGGGTGTGCACACAGTCGCCCCCGCCAGGGCCATCTTCTTTGGGCAGCCTCGGATCTCCCTCCGGGCCGTGGCAACCAACGTGGAGGTCTCCACGGATGGAGAGACGGTCGGGGTGTTCGGAGGAACCCTCAAGTACACGCCGGGTTCCCCGGTTCCACCTCAGTCGGTGTCGGCCCGGCTGGTGGCCGAAACGCCCTACCGCATCGCCGAAGAGCGGTTGACCCGGGACACCGGGGAGCTGGCGTTCCGAGTGGAGACGGGGCGAACCACGGCTCGAGCCGGCAAGCTGGTGACCGCCGCCTTTGACCTCGTGCCGTCGCGGTTCTTGGAACCCACCGTCTCGGTCACCGTAGACCTCCGGGTGACCCGTTTTGTGGACTGGGCCGGCATCGATCTCCCCCACACGGTGAGTCCCAGCCGGGTGACGCTGAACTTCACCATGCCCAAGCTGGAGCTCAAGGCGACGCGGGACAAAGTGGATCTCACCGTGGACACCCCGCTTCGGAGCCTGACCGGTGTTTGGCGGTTTGACCCTGGTGCGGGGCTGGAGATCAAGGAGATCACGGCCCTCAAGGGTTACCAGGTCACGGTGGTGGAGACCAAGCCCGGAGCAATCACGTTCAAAGCCGAACTGGCTCCGCGCGAAACCGCCGCCAGTGGGGTCCTGGTGAGCACCACCTTCAAGGCCAAGGCGGAGACGAAGGCCAAAGTCACCCTGGAGGTGACCGAAGTGGTGGACGCCGCAGGGAAGAAGGTGCCCTGGGCCCTCAAGGAGAACACCGTGGAGGTGGTGGCAACGCCGTAACGAGCCTATAATTGGGCTTCACCGGTCCCGTCGTCTAGCGGCCAAGGATTTCGGGTTCTCAACCCGACGACACGGGTTCAAATCCCGTCGGGACCACATGAGCGTCCGGCAAGGGGCGCTTTTTTTCTGGGCTGGGGTGGGGTAGGATTGGGGGAAAGGCGGAGCGTGGCGCAGCCTGGTAGCGCACTGGCATGGGGGGCCAGGGGTCAGCGGTTCAAATCCGCTCGCTCCGACCAACTTCAGTCCCCGCACAGCCAGAATTCATCTAGCGTCAGGACGTGAGGGAGCAGTCGGCCGTCGCTGAGCTGGGCCACCCCGACCACACGGACGTAAATGGCCTCCGCATCGGCCTGGACCGCGGCGTAGCCGTACCACCCTTCCAACCCCACCAGCGAACCTTCCACCCGCGGATCGGCCAACGCGTACAAGTTGGCCCCACCCACGCCCACCACAAGGTACGTCACCCCGTCCCGCTCGATCCGCTCGTAGTTGTGGGCGTGACCGTTGAGCACCAAGTCCACCCCCAGCTCCACGAACAACGGGTGCCAGACTTTCTGGAAGCCCTCCGTGCCTGGGCCGTAGGAAGCGTCCGAGGAGAACACAGGGTGATGGAAAACCACAATCTTGTGTTTCTCCGGGCCGGAGAGGTTCTCCCTCAGCCAAGTCGTCTGGTCGTCGTAGTCCCTCAGCTTACGGATGTTGGAGTCCAGGCCCACCAGGACGAGATCACCGGCTCGGAGAACCCACCACCGCTCCCCCATCCGCCCACCCCCGGGGGGGAGAGTAAAGTGCTCGTAGTAGCTGAGATCGTCCCGCTCGTGGTTGCCCAGGACAGGGACCAGGGGGGCCCAGCGGAGCATAGGCCCCATGGAGCGGAAGAAGAACTGCCAGTGCAGGGGAATCGGGCTTTCCACCAAATCCCCCAGGTGGACAACGAAGTGAAACGGCCAAGGGTCGCACACCATGGACCAGGCCACCAATTCCACCCGGTTGACCCCCTGCCACTGCCATTGGGTGTCCCCCACCACCCCAAACCGCACGGCTTGGCCCGGGCCAGAAAGCGTCCGAAACGCCCCGATCGGGGTGCACTCGCCGTCTTCAAAACACAGTCTGTACACGTACCAGGTATCGGAAACCAGGTCCGCCAGCCGCACGTGGGCCAGCTTGTCCTGGGAAGAGGAGCGCTGGCACACCACCATCCCCTCAAACCTTCCGGTCAGGGAGTAGTCCGGGAGCTTGCCGAATTGGACGGCAGCCCACGAGGCCTCCCCCCAGGCCCAACTAATGGTCACCCCGTCCCGTGAGGGGCCGCTCGTCCACGGCCCGTAGAGCACTGAGGCCCCTGCAGCCCATACTGACACCACCCACAGGCCCACCAGTGCCCGCCTCATCCTGACCCTCCGCTCAGCTTGAGCTGTTCAGGGAACAGCACCTCGATGCGCGGTCCCCCTCCTAGACTGTCCCACAGAAGCTCTCCACTCACCACAACCTCCTTCCCCACCCAGTGGAAGAAGTCCCATCCCTGTTCAGACCAGGCTTCGGGGCACATCGACCCCCGTACAAGAGCACGGAATCCAAAGCGACTCCCCTCAGCCCACAAGGACCACCCGCTCCGATCCACGGTGACGCTCCCCACCCGGAAGTTCACACTCACCGCTTGGGTAACGTACAGGACTGGACGGGCCTCGACCTGGAACAAGGTCAGCACCTCGGAGAACGTGGCCCACAGGCCCAACTTTTCCACCTGGGCGAGCGTCTGAGCCCGACGAAAAGTGCACCCGTAGGGCTCCGGTTCATGCTCGTACAGGAGCAACCTTGCCATCCCCGCCCCCAAGAGGGCCTCGTTCACCATTTGCCAGCCCTGTTCGGTCTCCACCCACACGTACACCAACAGGCGCCGGTGGTTATCCCGCAGCTTGCCTGGGTTGAACCCCACGCTCACAACCCTCCCCTGGGTCAGTTCCCGGAAAAAGCGCGTGGCCTCCTCGCTCAGGTGCTCGCCCACCTCGGGCGCGTTCACCCCCAGAAGGCGCACCGTTTCCCGGGTCCCAACCCCCTCGGGCGGGGTTCCTTTGAACGTTATGGTGGCTGTGTCCCCATCGAGCCACCGGGTGATCACAGCGGGCACCACGCCCTGGGGAACCTGAGCCCAACCCGCGAAGGCGAGCAGGCCAACAGCAAGGAGAAGGGCACCCCACCCGCCCCGGACCTGTCCGCAGCATGAACGAGGTCCTCGACCCTCACCGCTCATAGTGGACCCTCCGCTGGGTGACGGTGAGCTGGAACAAGGACAGGACAAAGATGATGGCGAACAACACCACCGATGCGGCCGAGGCCAGACCGTAATGGCCGGAGTCAAAGGCCTTGGTGAAGATGTAGTACACGATGGTCAAGGCTGCCTTTTCGGGCCCAGGCCCGTGAAACAGAACCAGCACCTCCTCGAAGATCCGGAACGAGCCGATCAACGAGATGATGAGGAGAAAGAAGATCTGGGGGGTCAACAAGGGCAGGGTGATTCTGCGCCATATCTCTAGGCCTCCGCCGCCGTCCACCCGTGCCGCTTCGTAGTACTCTCGATCAATGGCCTGCATCCCCGCAAGGAGAATCAACGCTTGGTAACCCACAAACCGCCACACGTTCATGATGATCAGGGCGGGAAGGGCAAACCGCGCATCGTTGAGCCAGTCCAGGAAACTGAACTGAAAACCGAACAAACCGGCCACCGAGCCCAAGAGGTAGTTGAGAAGGCCCACGTGTCGGTCGTAGATCCAGCCCCACACCATGGTGATGGCCACCACGGGGGTGATGTAGGGGAGAAACGTGGCCAGGCGGAAGAACGGCCGCCCGCGCAGGGCCTGGTTGAGTAACGTCGCGATGACCAGGGCCAAAACCAGCGTAACGGGAACGCTCACCCCCACGTAGACCGAGGTGTTGACCAGGGCCTTGGCGAAGTCAGGGTCCTGCAGGGCCCGTTGAAAGTTGGCCCATCCCACCGGGGTACCCACCCAGCCCGTGGCCGCCTTGTGCACCTTGAGCGTGTCTCCATCGCGAAGGACGATGTATTCGTCGTTGGACCCCTCGTCCTTCAGGACCCAGCGGTTGGCCTCCCTCAACCGGACCCAAAGGTTGTCGGGCGAAACCCCTCGACGCTCCAAGGCTCGGGTGAGCTCCTCAGGCAGCCGCCCGCGGGAGAGGAGCCGAACCCAGTCTTCCACACCTTCGGTTGAGGTGAACACCACTGGGCCAGGCACCGTGCGGGTCCGAATGTTGTACGCACTGTACACGAAAGCGTTCACAAACGGGTAGAACGTGAACAGCCCCAACACGATGAGGGTGGGGAGAAGGTAGATGTAGGCCTCGACCGTCTCCCACCAGAACCGCTTGCGCCGCCAGTGCCCAAACCGTTGCATGGAAGACAAGGGGGGAACGGACCGCGAGGCCCGTTCCCCCGACCGCTCCTACTTCAGGGTGTTAAGCTGAGCCGCCAGGTTGTTCATGATGTTCTCGGGGGTGTCCTGGGCTTTGATGAGCTGCTCCCAGTAGGTGATGAGTGCGCTACGCATGTCCATGTAGTTGGGGTGGAGGAGTTGGCCAAATCCCCCAGCCAGGAGCTGCTGGGTACCAATCCGAGCAATCTCGCTCTTGGCCATGATCGCCTGCCAGGCCTTGCTGTGGATGCCGTGGGCGGTCACGGGCAGGTACCCGGTCTTCTCCGCCCAATACACCGTATTGTCCTCGCGGAGCAGGAAGGCGATGAGCTTGGCCGCGGCCTCGATCTGGGCCTTGGTCTGCTTGATGGAGAAGATAGCCAAGTTGGTACCCTGGATCATCGAGGCGCAGTTCTTGTAGCAGGGGAGCGGAGCCACAGCGAGCGGGATGTTGGCGGTCTTTGCCGCGCTCATGTTGTAGGTGTACCCGGCGGAGGTGTCCACCCATCCTCCGATGGCCACACCCTTGGCCAACGCATCGGAGATGTAGCCCGACTGGACCAAGGCATACTTAGAGAGCTCCGCCGCAAACTTGGCAGCTTCCATTCCCGCCGCGTTGTTCACGGTGACCGTCTTCCAGTCGTCGGAGAGGAGGGAACCCTCAGCTTGGGTGAGGAAGGTGAGGAAGATCTCGGGGTTCGCCGGGCGGAAGGCAGTCCCATAACGGACCAGCTGTCCCCCCTCCACCTTGGCCACCGCCTTGGCCATCGCTACGAACTCGTCCCAAGTCTTGGGAGGGACTGGCCACAAATCCGTGCGGTAGTACAAAACAAGAATGGACTTGTTGAACGGGACGGTTACCAGCCGGCCCTCGAACCGCTGGTCGAACTGGGGAAGGATGTCGTTGATCAGCACTTCAGGAAGGAAGAGATCCAAATCCACGAGGGCATCCAGCCACTGGGTGGTCCAGTTCTCGTACTGCTGGGCCAAAGTGGGCGGTTCCTTGGCCGCCACCGCCGCGATGAGTTTCTGCTGAAGGGCGCTGTAGCCCCCTTGGTACACCAGATCCACCTTGATCGTGGGGTTCTCGGCCATGAACTTCTGGACAAGGGTTGTCAGAGCCTCGCCCAGGGCCCCCGACATAGCATGCCAGAAGGTAATCGTCACCTGGCCCAGGCCCACGAAGCCAATAGCCAATAACGTCAGCACCACCAGGAACTTCCGCATTATCGTTCACCTCCGGTTCATTTGGTCATACGCCGTATTGCCCCTGTTTCTACTGCGAACCTTCGTTCCTCTCTCACCTCCTACCGCAGCCCGGTCCGAGCGATCCCCTGGATGAACTGCTTCTGGGCAAACAGGAAAAGGATGAGGATGGGGACAATGGCCATGGTGGCCGCGGCCATGAGGCGCGGGTAGTCCGTCCCCACCTCCAGCATGAAGTACCGCAGCCCCACGGGCACGGTCCTCAACCCCACCTTGTCCGTCATGATGATCACCCAAAGGAACGCGTTCCAAGAGCCCACGAACTTGAACAAGGCCACCGTGGCGATGCCCGGACGAACTTGGGGCACAGCAATCTGAAAAAGATAGCGAAAGCGGGAACAGCCATCGATCCTCGCTGAGTCCCAAAACTCGTCGGGCACGGTCCGGAAAAACTGGCGAAGAAGGAAAATCCCAAACACACCGGCCGTCCAGGGGACGATGAGGGCGTAGTAGGTGTTGTACCAGCCCAAGCGGTTGATGAGCACGAAACTCGGGACGAGAAGCATTTGGCCGGGGATCATCAGGGTCCCCAAAAGCAGGTTGAACACCACGTTCTTGCCCCAGAAGTTCATCTTGGCGAACGCGTAGCCGGCCGGAATGGAGGTGATCACGTCCAGAAACGTGGTCACCACGGCGATGAAGAAGGAGTTGAAGAAGTACAGGCCAAAAGGGGCTGCGCCCCAGGCCGAGGGGTAGTTGTTCCACACCACCGGGTTGGGGATCCACACCGGGGGGATACGCAAGGCCTGAACCACATCCTTGAGGGAAGTGGTCACCATCCAGTAGAAGGGCAGGGCCATCACGGCCACTGTGAGAACAAGGGCCACGTACAGGAAGGCCCGCCAGGCCAAGAAGCGCAAGGCGTGGACCGCCACCTCCATTTCTTTCCCTGCCACCGCCATCAGGCTCTTGATCTTACCTCGGGGGGAGACCCTGGGCCAAAGGGAGGAGAAGGAAGTTCGCCCTTCACCGTGGGGGTGCGGTACAGTTGGCCCGTGGCCCAACGCCCGAACGACAGGGTTGCCCTGGAGATCCTCCGATCCCTTGGGGTTCCCCCCAATGTGCTCCGCCACAGCGCAGCGGTGGCTGCCGTGGCCTTCCACCTCGCCTCCCGCCTGAGGGAAACAGGTCTGGCTGTGGATCCAGCCATCACCCGGCTGGGAGCGCTCCTCCACGACTTGGACAAGGCATCCGGCGGTGGGCCGGACAGCCATGGGCAAAATGCAGGCCAGATCCTTCAGGCCCTTGGCCATCCGGACCTGGCCCGGATCGCGCAGCGCCACCCCTTGCAGGCCTGGACGTCCGACCCCCCGCAGTCCTGGGAGGAGAAGATTGTGCACTACGCCGACAAGGTGGTGGAGGAGGACCGGGTGGTGGGCCTCAAGGGCCGGCTCGAGGGTCTGCGCCAGAGGTACCCCGGCCACGCCGAGGAGATCGGCGCTGCCGAGCCCCACCTGCGTCGGCTGGAGGAGGAAATCGCCCGGGCGTTGAACCTCTCCCCGGACCAGCTCACGGCCGAACTGTTGGCCTGGCCCTTGGACCTCGCGCTTGCCCAGGACTTGGCCCCGGCCTATCATGCGCAAGGAGGTAAGGAGAAATGAATCGAACTTGCGCCTTCGCTGTGGGCTTCCTCGTGCTCCTGGCCATCTTGACCATCAGCGGCTGTGACCTACTCCCCACGATTCCCCTTGTCCCGCCGGATCGAGCGCCAACTGGGGTCACAGCCACCATGGCAGACCTCCAAGATGCCGTGGAAGTTCGCTGGCAGCCCGTGGAGCGGGCAGAGCAGTACGAGATCTACCGCTCTCCCACAGGAACGGACAACTGGGTCCGGGTAGGGAGCAGTTCCGGGCTGAGTTTCACCGACTCGGGGGTCGAGCGAGCCAAGCTGTACTGGTACAAGGTGCGGGCCTGCAACAGCGCGGGCTGCGGACCGGAGTCGGGTTCGGTCGTGGGCTACGCTGAGCGGCCCCCAGCGCCCCAAAACGTCCGGGCCTCAACACATTTGCCGGACCGCATCGAAGTTGAGTGGGACCCCGTGCCCGGGGCCACGTACTACCAGGTGTTCCGCGACCGGGTGCCGGACGGCCACTTCCCTACCCCCGTCACCCAGACTGAACAAACCACGGCAACCGACACCACAGCCGCGCTCACCCTGGACTACTGGTACAAGGTCCGCGCCTGCAGGGACGTCCCTGGCAAGGGCACAGCGTGCAGCACCTTGTCCGAGCCAGCCCGGGGTTGCCGCGCTCCCTGCCCTCCAATGATGACGGAGGAATAGGACTGGGGTTCCGGGGAACCGGCTTCCCAGCCGGGCCGCAGCATCAGGACCAGGCCTGGCCGCGGACCTTGCCGGCAAGGGAGCCTCTGGAACCCGAGTTTTGCGGAGACGGTGCCCGAGAGACCGCTTGTCCATTGCAACTGGTCCTGGCTGCTGGTTCGCCTGCGCCCGTGGGGAGTCCGCAAATTGGACCTCGGTTGTGATCTGGGCCGCTGGAGTATCGCCTGGCCCAAGCCAAACTTCACTTGCCGGCCAGGAAAGCCCGAACAGGGGTAAACCGCGACCAGTTCAAAGGAGACACGGTGTCCTTCCCCAAAAGCCAGCAGGACGAGGTGAGCTTTCGCCCAAGACCGCCGGCGAGAGCAGGGCCGTTTGAAGGTGCAAGCCCCCCTCTCCCCTTGTGGGAGTGGGTTGGGGTGAGGGGTTCACCCTCTCCCTCGCTCTCCCCCATCGAGGGGGAGAGGAAAGGGGTTCTCGACCCTGGATAAGAAGGCTTGGACAGGGGTGAACCCATGCCATGAAAAGCACCGAAGAGAGCATGTTGAACGTGAGCCCTGTGCAATCCTCTGGGTGTTCATTGCGTCTGCAAGACAGTATGGAGTAGCCCCTAACGAGGGAAGGCCGCCTTCCAAATTGGCATGGAGCGCCGGCAACTTCGAAGGTCAGGGAACCTCCCTCTCCCGATGTGGGAAAGGGTTCATTCTCTCCCTCACCCACCCCCATCAAGGGTGAGGCGAAGAAGGTCAGCTTCCTAGGTGGTTTCCCGGCTGTGTCTTCCCCGAGGTGGGCTGAACGCCTGCCTCTCAAAGGGCTGCTTCTCCAGGGCCTTCAGCTCTAGACTCCTTCAAGGCCAGGTACGCCAGGGTCAACGCGGCCACGGGTAGGTAGGTCAAAAACCCTGCGGCCGTCGACAGCGACGACAATGCCAGAGTAAGGCATCAGTTCCAACAATCCAAGGACCAAACACACCACCAAAAGGAGCAAAAGCCCCAAAAGCGAAAGAAAAGGCCTGCGGGAAAGGCCCCAGCTTTCGCCCAAGACCTCCAAGGGTCTGAGCTTATCCACAGAGACAGCTGGAGCGCTCAGGGAAAGCCGAACAACCAAAAACACCGTCCAGACCCCCAGCGCAATGTAAGCCAGGATGCGGAGAGCAAGAACGCGGGCAAAAATCCAGGAGAAAAAAAGGGCGGGCAGGCCAACAACCAACAACGATCCCGGCCAGGCCGAGAAGAAAAACGCTGGGGGTGCGGCGAAGCCCGTGGTCCAAGGCTTGCTTTAAGCTGAACGTTTCCTCGCTTGTGGCTCTGGCCACCAGCATGGCCGTAGCGGCCACAGCCCACGACCTAATCACGGTCCACCCAATGCACAGCCCCACAAGAAGCGGAACGTTGAGATCGACCAAACCTTCGCTGAGGTTCCAGACAAGCGC
>CAKZKH010000217.1 GCA_937122485.1 uncultured bacterium
GCGAACCTGGCCCGCTACGGCTTTTACCTTGTGGGCATCGCCGTGGTCGTGTTCGCCTTCCGGTTTGTGTGGCGCGTGTTCATCTTCGGTTCGGGGCGCCTGATCGAGCGAGACCTGCGTAACCGCTTGTACGGTCACCTCCTCCGCCTCTCCCCCTCCTACTACATGGACCACCCCACGGGAGAGCTGATGGCCCATGCCACCAACGACCTGGAGGCGGTGCGGCGCACCTGCAGTATGGGCACGCTCATGGCGGCCGACGCCCTGTTCATGATCTCCTTCTCCCTGGCGGCCATGATCGGGATCTCCCCCCGCCTTACCCTGTACGCGTTCATCCCCTTGCCGATCATCACCTTGGCGGTGTTCGGGTTTGGCCGGGTGATCCACCGCAGGTTTGAACGCGTCCAGGAGGCGTTTTCGTTCTTGATGGAACGGGTGAGGGAAGCCCTGTCCGGGATCCGCCTCCTGCGGGGTTTTGCCCGGGAGGAGGGCATGGAGCAGGCCTTCGCCCACACCAACCAGGACAACGTGGCGGCCAACATGGCCCTGGTACGGGTGTGGGGGATTTTCGAGCCCTTGATCGGGGTCTGCGCGGGGATGGGGACGGGGATCATCCTGTGGTTCGGGGGCCGGGGCGTGCTGGCCGGTACCCTCGCCTTGGGCGACCTCGTGGCCATCACCAGCTACCTGGGCATGATGGTCTGGCCCATGATGGCCATGGGCAGTGTGGTCAACATCATGCAGCAGGGCTCAGCGTCCATGAAGCGCATCCAACACATCCTGGCCCAGGAGCCGGACATTCGCAGCCCAGCTAAACCCGACCCAAAGCCTTCTTCGACAACCATCGAGTTCCGCCGCCTCACCTTCGCTTACCCCATGGCCAACCAACCCGCGCTGCGGGACGTGAACCTCGTGGTGGAAGAGGGGACCACGCTGGGGGTTGTGGGGCTGACGGGCTCAGGAAAGTCCACGCTGGTGCGGCTCTTGCCGCGTTTGTACAACCCCCCGCCGGGCACGGTGTTTGTGGGGGGGCAGGACGTGCGCTGTTGGGACCTGAAGGACTTGAGGGGGGTGATGGGCATGGCCCCCCAAGACGTGTTCCTTTTCTCCGCCAGCTTGCGGGAAAACATTGCCTTTGGCCGGCCCCAGGCCACGGACGAGGAGATTTGGGAGGCGGCCCGGCTGGCCGGCCTGGCCGAAGAAATCCGCTCCTTCCCCGATGGGCTGGACACGATGGTGGGGGAGCGGGGGATCACCTTGTCTGGAGGCCAGCGCCAGCGGGTGGGGATCGCCCGGGCCCTTCTCCTTGACCCCAAGGTCCTCATCCTGGACGACGTGCTTTCGGCCGTGGACGCCCAGGTGGAGGAGGAGATTTTGGGGCACTTGCGCGGTGTGTTGCGCCGGCGCACGGCCATCGTCGTGGCCCACCGCATCTCTGCGGTTCGGGAAGCTGACTGGATTGTCGTGCTCGATCGCGGGCGGATTGCCGAGCAGGGCGACCACGCCTCCTTGCTGCGGAAGGGAGGTTTGTACGCGCGCCTGAACGAGCTCCAGCAGGCGCTGGTCCGATGATCGGCCCTCACCACCATCACGAAGAGGACGAGGAGTTAGGCAAGGCCCTAGATTGGCGGCTGTTTCGGCGGATCCTCACCTTCGCCCGGCCGTATTGGAAGTGGTTTGTACTGGCGTTCTTGTGGGCGGGGGGCATCACCGGGGTTGAGTTGGCCATGCC
>CAKZKH010000218.1 GCA_937122485.1 uncultured bacterium
GGATGAAGGTCGGTGAGGGCCTGGCCCCGCCGCCCCACCCACTCCTTGAAGGCCGCTCCTGAGCGGGGATCGTACGCCCGGCCGGTGATGGCCGACTGCAAGATGACCCCGCCCAAGCCCAACCGCGTCCTGGGGAGCCTCGTAAGAAGAAACGCGGTCCCGGCCACCGCTACCACCAGGGCCACCGTTACGGCCAGGACCGCGCTCAGGGCCTCCCCCGGGGCGGTGAACGGCCCGACCATGGCCGTGTAGAAGCCAAGGCCAATGAGGATGAGCCCAGCCAGTCCTGCCAGCCCAAAGTCCGTGGCGGTGAACACGAAGATCTCCAAAAGCAGGGCGATGGCTCCCCCAATGAAGAACACCAAGGACTCCCACCCCGCCGAGCCCGCCAAATAGTGGGCCCAGAAGAACAGGCCCAGGAAGCCCAGGCCGAGAATCCCGGGTACCCCAAAGCCTGGGGTCAGCACCTCCACAATCAGACCCAGTACCCCCAACGTAATCAGGAGGGCAGCAACCCAAGGGGAAGTGAGGACACCGACAGCGGCGTCGATCCACCGGGTGGTGTAGTGGACAACGGTAGCGCCCTTGAGGTTCGCGACCTCCAGCAGACGGGCGAGATCGGCCGCCTCCCCGTCGGAGTAGCCCCAGGTCTTGGCTTCCTGAGCGGTGAGGGTAAGGAGTTTGCCCCGCTCGATGAGGTTTGGGACTTCCACGTCCTTGTCCACCATGGCTTCGGCCACCGCGGGGTTGCGGCCACGGGCCTCGGCCGTGGCCCGAAACAGCTTGCGCACGGCCGACACCACCTTCTCTGGGGCCTCCACCATCCGGCCTGTGGGGTCGAAGTACACCGGGCTGGCCGCCCCCAGGACGCCCGCGGGATCAAAGTAGATCTTCTCACAGGCGATGGCCAGAAGGGCCCCGGCGCTGTAGGCCTCGCGATGGACGTAGGCCACGGTGGACACCCGGGCATCGAGGATGAGGTCCCGACAGGCGGAGGCCGCGTCGAGGTACCCCCCGGGGGTTGAGAACTCCAAGACTGCTGCTTGAGCTTGAGCTTTCTCAGCCTCGGCCAGGCCGGCGCGAAGGTAAGAAACCATTCCCGGGCCGATTTCCCCCTCGATGCGGAGAACCCACACCTGGGGCTGTTGGGCCAGGCCCAGGACACCAAGGAGCGCCGCAAGAACGTACTTCATGGGTCGCAGGACATTCTAGGGCTTGGGGCCGTGGCTAGCCAGGGCACAGCCCGCGACCTGAAGTCGCTCCTTTGGGCTAGCTTTGCACCATTCTTTCCAGGGTGGCGATGCGTTCCTCTAGGATGGCCATCCCCCCCTGCCAGAACGTCTTGGACTCCAAGTCGAACCCAAACCGGGCCGCCAGTTCGGCTGCAGCGTACATCCCCACCGAGGCCAACAGGTCGTCGTACTTGGCCACGAAGTTGGGCCCTTCCTCCAGGTACTTCTGGTACAGGGCCAGGCCGAACAAAAGCCCAAAGGTGTAGGGAAAGTTGTAGAAGTTGGTGCCGTAGTAGTGGGGCTTGACCGCCCACATGTAGGGGTGGTAGCTGGCCAGGGCCTCTCCGTACGTGGCCTTCTGCGCTTCCAGCATGAGGTGGCAGAACTCCTCGGGAGCGAGTTCCCGCTGAGCCCGGCGCTCAAACACCCCGGTTTCGAACAAAAACCGGGAGTGGATGTCCACCACCACCTGGGCTGCACCCTGGAGGTCGGCCTCCAAGATGGGCAGGCGCTCCTTGTC
>CAKZKH010000219.1 GCA_937122485.1 uncultured bacterium
GGATCGGGACTACGAGCTGCGGGAGGACTCATGCCCCGGTTGAAAGAACCAGCGGGATGTTCAGACCTTTACTGTTTGCCGTGCGGCAACAGCAAGAACAAAGTCTTGACCGCAAGGGGCGAGGGAGGAGCGGAGCACCCAAAAGGTAAAGGTTTGACCCCCAACCCAACCCCCATTTGACCCCCAACCGTGACCCACAACCCGGTTCTGGAGGAAGTCTTGGCAGTGAGAGCGACCCAGGAAGATGGGTGGGCCTGCGTTCTCCGAATTGGCAGTGCGGTAAACCGCTCAAGGGGGCTATTGAATGCCTGAGGGCCGGGCCAGCATCAGCAGGCAGAGAGACGACATTCGTCAAAAGGTTTGACCCCCACAGTGGACACCCTTGAACTGAACTAGGAAGAGAGCTGTCCGCCGCCCGTGCCGGGCCAGCCCCATGTCGACAGCCCTGTGATAGTCCACGTCCTGTATGTAGGACTGAGTGAGCCCCCACGAACCATCCTTGTTACCCTTGACAGAAACCTTCAGCAGTCTGTCACCATCAGCAACGATGAGGTCATACTCCGGCTGATTAGCCCCGTACTGAACCGAGACGTTCCACCCGAGTCTGGAGAACTGAGCCGCAGCGAACGCTTTGGCAGTCGTGGCCACATGCCACGATGTCTTCATGGGATCATGTTAGCGGGCGCCCCTGTGCAGAGAAGAGTGGATCCTCTCTCCAGCGTGGGATCAGGGATCCGGGACGCTGAACGGAGGGGGGATCCGCCCGCCTGAAGAGGGTCCCCGCCCGGCAGCTCAGTCCGCAAGCTCGTAGACCAGCGTGACGCTGTCCTCGGCAGCGACATCTCCCGGTTCGATGTCTGCGTGCATCGTCCGCTCGGCAGGGACCTCCGCCGCAAGGAGGCTGCTGTCTCGGTCGTAGAAACGAACTTCTGCCCACCCGTACTCGATCTGCTGGAGCTTGCCGAGGGTCACGCCTGCAGCCGAGGCCAGGACTTCTGCGTTCTCACGGGCTGCCCGAACTGCCTCCGCCAGCACGCGCCTGCGCAGCCCCGTCTTGTCCTTCACAGAGAACGTGAGCCGGATCTCGGCACCACTCTCACTCTGAGCTACTTGGCGGAGCACCCAGTTCAGCAGCTGCTTGTCCGCCGGAAGCTCTATCTGAAGGACGTGCGAAGCGCGATAGCCCACGAACACCCATTTGCCCTGCCTGCTCTCTCACTCTTCCCTGACGGCGAAGGCAGCAGTTCTGATTGTGGCTCGATCTACGTCTGCCGCAGCCAGACCATCCCGCAAACCCTGCACCAGCCCGTTCAGTTTGGCGATGCAAGCGGCGTACTCCCGTGCGACCACCCCAACGTCGAACTCAAGGGTGACAGTGTCAGGTTCAGCGGAGATACGCCCCCTGCCCTGCACTCTCACGACGCGCATAGTTCTGCACCCTCCTTACCGATCCCAACCCTCTCTGATCGAGGGTCTGGCGGCACGAGGAGTATACTTGACCTGCCCCCAGTGGTCGGACGACCTTCTAAGTTAGCATACCACGCCTCTCCCCGGGAGCGCCAACGCCTCGGGTGCAGGCGACAAGTAGCCTAGGGCACTGTGCGGACGCTCGGTGTTGTACTCCCGCGTCCACGCCTCGATCAGCACCTTGGCTTTCGCAACCGTGAGACGGTCTCCCGGCTCAGGAGCTCGTCCCGGAGCTTTCCGTTGAAGCTCTCGCAGTACCCGTTCTCCCACGGGCTCCCCAGCTCGATGAACAGCGGCTTCACACCCAGCAGCTTCAGCCTGCCTCGTACCGCCTTCGAGCATCGTTCCGGCCGTTGTCAGATCGGATGTGGTCGGGGCACCCTCGCTCCACGAACAGATCCACCAGCGTGTCGATCACATGCGGCTTAGGGGGTCACGGCTTAGGGGGTCAAACCTTTACTTTTTGCCGCCCTGCAACACCAAAAACACATCCTTGACCCCAACGAGCAAGGGAGGAGCGGAGCACCCAAAAGGTAAAGGTTTGACCCCAATTTAAAGGT
>CAKZKH010000220.1 GCA_937122485.1 uncultured bacterium
ACGGCCACCTCGTCCCCGGGCTGCAGTTCGCCCACGCCCTCCGGAGTTCCAGTGAGGACCACGTCCCCCCGCTCCAGGGTCATGAACCCACTGATGTAGGAAAGAAGCTGAGGAACAGAGAAAACCATGGCAGAGGTGCGGGCGTCCTGGCGCACTTGCCCGTTGACGAAGGTGCGCAAGCGGAGGTCCCGTGGATCGAGGTCCGTTTCGACCCAGGGGCCCAGAGGGCACAAGCCGTCGGCCGACTTGGCTCGGATCCACTGGAGGTCTGTTTTCTGCACATCACGGGCTGTGAGATCGAGAGCGCAGGTGTAACCCAAGACGTAGTCAAGGGCCTTGGACTCGGGCACGTTGCGCATCCTCCGCCCCACCACCACCGCCAGCTCCCCCTCAAAGTGCAAACTCTGGGTGAACCAGGGGTAAGGGACTGTGGATCCTGAAGAGACCAAGGCGTTGGGGGCTTTGAGGAACAGCCCAGGCTCCGGCGGCACGGCCTGCCCCATTTCCTGGGCGTGAGCCCGGTAGTTGCGGCCCACGCACACGACCTTGGTGGGCTTGGCAGGAACGCCAAGCTGAACGGCGCTCAACGGAAGAGAGCGCCCAGTCCTTGCCCCTTGGGGGCCCCGCGTGATCCGCACCCGCGGGCCATCCACCACACCCCACGAACCTGTGCCCAGCCGAACAATTTTCACGTGGCCTCCTTCAGCGGACGATGCGCAACCCGGCTCCGGCCAAAAGTCGGTCGCACTCCTCCTTGGTGGCCCACACCAAGTCCCCGGGGTTGGTCTGCTTGAGGGTGGACAGGGCCACACCGTAGCGGAGGCCGGCTTCCACACCTTGGGTCAAGTACCCGTAGAGAAACCCGCCGGCAAAGGCGTCCCCTGCCCCCACCCGGTCCACGATTTCAATGTCAAACAGCGGCCCACGCAGGATTTGGCCCTGGGTGTAGGCCAATGCCGTCCAGGTGTTGCGCCAGACGGTGGGCGTCTCGCGGATGGTAATGAGAACCACCTTGAGGTTGGGGAAGGTGCGGCTGAGGGTCTCGGCGACTTTTTCAAAAGAGGGCTCTTTGACCCCAAACACGCGCTCGGCGTCCTCTTCCGTGGTGATCAAGATGTCGGCCTGGGCCACAAGCTCGCCCATCACAGCCCGAGCCTGCGCCGGGGTCCACAGCTTGGCCCGGTAGTTGAGGTCGAGGGAGACCACAAGCCCGTGGGCTTTGGCCTTCTCCACGGCCTCCCGGGTGGCTTGGGCCGCTGTGGGAGAAAGGGCAGGGGTGATGCCGGTGGTGTGGAAGGCCCGGCTGCCCGAGAAAAGCTTGGGCCATTCCACTTCCCCGGGGCGGATGTTGGCGATGGCCGAGTTTTGGCGGTCGTACAGAACCGAGCTTGCTCGCGGGCTGGCCCCAAACTCCACAAAGTAGAGCCCCACCCGGTCGCCATCGGTCCAGACCACGTGAGAAGTGTCCACCCCGTGCTCCCGGGCCTTGTTGGCGATCATGAACCCCAAGGGATTGCGGGTCAGGCGGGTGACGTAGGCCGTGCGCAACCCCAGGCGCTGAGCAGCAACAGCCACGTTGAGCTCGGCTCCCCCGACGTTGACCTCCAACGTGTTCGTCTGCTCCAGGCGCTGGAAGTGGGGAGGAGACAGACGAAGCATGGTCTCGCCAAGGGTGATCAGATCGAAGGCCATCTAGACCACCTCCTGGCGGGCCTTTCGGACCGCTTCCACCAGCTGACGGGCCTTGGCCGTGAGGACTGCGTAATTGCCTTCCTGAATGGCCTTCTTGTCCACAAGCCACGAGCCCACGCACACGGCCACAGCCCCGGCGCGGACAAATTCGCCGGCGTTCTCCGCTGTGACCCCGCCCGTGGGCACCAAGGGGATTTGCGGCAGCGGTCCGTGGACCTCCTGGAGGTAGCGGGGCCCGAGAATCCCCGCGGGGAACACTTTGATCATGTCCGCACCCGCTTCCCATCCGGTGAGGATTTCCGTGGGGGTCATGGCGCCGATGATGGCGGGAACACCGTAGCGGTGGGCGACTTCCAACACGTCCAACTCCAGTGTAGGGGTGACAAGAAACTGAGCCCCCGCCAACACCGCCTGACGAGCCGTGGACGCATCCAACACGGTCCCCGCACCCATGAGAACATCGGGCAACTTCACCCGGGCTTCCTCAATGGCCCGAAGGGCGCCCGGGGTGGTCATCGTGATTTCCAGACAGCCGAGGCCTCCGGCGTACAGAGCCTGGGAGATGGCCACCAGGTCCTGGGCCGTCTGCACCCGGATGATTCCAAGGGCTCCGCAGCGTTCCAGTCTCTGTAAGATCTCTGCCCTGCCCACAGTCCCTCCTTTGCCAGTCCAAGCCTACCCGGGGCGTTTGTTTTCGTCAACGCTCATTTGTGTTAGACAAACCGAGCGGCCAAGTAGCCCCCGTCCACGAAGATCACCTGTCCAGTCACGTATTGGGAGGCCCTGGAGGCCAAGAACACCGCAGCCCCCACCAGATCGGGCGGTTCCCCCGCCCTCCCCACAGGCACCTGGCGCACCAACCTCCTCACCCAATCCTCGTCGGCAAACAGTTGGGCCGTCATGTCCGTGCGAAAGTACCCCGGGGCCAGGCAATTCACACGGATCCCCCACGGCCCCCATTCCGCCGCCAACACCCGGGTCAGCCCCACCACCCCAGCCTTGCTGGCGGCGTACGGCGCCAGGGTGGGTATCCCCACGGCGCTGAGAAGAGAAGCGATGTTGATGATGCTTCCCTCGCCTTGGACCCTCATGACCTTAGCTGCTGCTTGACAGAAGAAGAATGTCCCCCTGAGGTTTATGTTGACGATGTTGTCCCACAACTCTGGGGTCACCTCCAAGGACGGCCGCCGCTGGTTCACCCCGGCCGCATTCACCAGAACGTGGAGAGCCCCCAGCTCCTCGACCGCCCTGGCCACGAGACCTTGGACTTGCTCGACCTCACCCACATCCCCGACCAGCGCCAAGGACCTCCCCCCGATCGCCCGAATCTCCTCAGCCACCTCCCGTACCTCGTGCCCTGTCCGACTCACCACCACCACGTCCGCACCCGCCTGGGCCAGACCCAGGGCGATCGCCTTTCCTAATCCCCGACCCCCGCCGGTCACCACCGCGACCTTTCCCGCCACACTGAAGTCCATGTCGCGCTCCTTTTGCTCAAGCCAAAGGACCTCGCCTCAGGTATAAATACCCGGCGAGGTTACCATGAACGACAAGAGCACCTGGACTGTGGTGGTGACGGACTTCAATTACCCCAACCTCTCCATCGAAGAGGAGGAGCTGTCCCGGTGGGGCGCCCAAGTCGTCCCTGCCCAGTGTTCCACGCCCGAACAAGTTCTGGCGGCAGGGACGGAAGCTGACGCCCTCATGTCCCAGTATGCCCCCATCACCGCCGACGTCATCCGCGGCCTTGGCCGCTGCAAGGCTCTCGGGCGCTACGGGATCGGCGTGGACAACATCGATGTCCAAGCGGCCACCGACGCCGGCGTGGCCGTTGTCAACGTCCCCTCGTACTGCGAGGACGAAGTGGCCGACCATACCCTGGCCCTGATCCTGGCGTGGGCAAGGAAGATTCCCCACTATGCCGTGGAAACCCGTCACGGGGTGTGGGATTGGAAAACGGGCCGGCCGATCCGCCGTATTCAGGGACAAACCCTGGGGTTGCTGGGGTTTGGCAAGATCGCCCGCCACGTGGCCCAGCGGGCCAAGGCTTTCGGACTGAGGAGCATCGCCCACGATCCCTACCTTCCCTCCCATGTCTTCACCGAAGCGGGTGTTGAGCCGGTGGGCTTCGAAGACCTCCTGGCCCAAAGTGACTTTCTTTCCATCCATGTGCCGTTGACCGACGCCACCCGCCGTTTGATCGACGCCCGCGCCCTGGCGGGCATGAAACCCACGGCCTGCATTGTGAACACTTCGCGAGGTGGGGTGATCGACGAGGCGGCTCTCCTGGCTGCGCTCCAGGAGGGGAGGTTGGCCGGCGCCTGTGTGGACGTGACCGACCCCGAACCTCCCCGACCCGACAATCCCCTCTTGAACATGCCCCAAGTTCTAGTTTCCCCGCACGTGGCTTGGTACTCCGAGGAGTCCCAGGTAGACCTGCGGAGGAAGCTGGCCCACGACATCGGGCGAGCCCTCCACGGTCTGCTCCCCACCGGCTTGGTCAACAAGTCCCTGGCCCACCGGTTTCACCCCGCCTAAACCCCCGAGAGACCAGGGCTTTGCCGGCCTCTTTTTCTGGGCGGCTGGCCGCGCGCTACACTCCAGCGAAGGCCGAGAATCCGCCATCGACGGGAATCACCGCGCCGGTGACAAAACAGGCCTCGGAAGAAAGCAACCACTTGACTGCTCCCAGGAGGTCCTCGGGTTGACCGAACCGTGCCATCGGGGTGTGGGCCAGAATCTGGCGTCCCCGCTCGGTGAGTTGGCCCCGCTCGTCCAAAAGGAGGTACCGGTTCTGCTCGGTCAAGAAAAAGCCAGGAGCGAGGGCCACAACACGGATGTTGGGGGAATACTCCTGGGCCATGTGGACCGCCAACCACTGGGTGAAGTTGACCACCGCGGCTTTGGCCGCGGAATAGGCTGGCACCTTCGTGAGCGGACGAAACGAACTCATGGAGGCGATGTTCAAAATCACCCCGCTTCGCTGCTGCGCCATGACCCGGCCAAACGTCTGGCTCGCGAGAAAAGTGCCCAGGAAGTTAAGGTCAAACACGAACCGCACGCCATCTTCAGGGAGGTCAAAGAAAGGAACCGAAGCGGAGGTGGTGGCCCGCGGATGGTTGCCCCCCGCACCGTTGATCAAGAAGTCCACCCGGCCCAACCGCGAGACCACTTCCCGCTCCGCCGCCTCCAGTTCCGCACGGGAGAGAACGCTGGCCTTGAGGGCCACTCCTTGGGAACCGGCCTTCTCCACCTCCCCCAGGGCCGCGTGGGCCTTGTCTTCCGCGATGTCCAGAAGGGCTACCTTCACCCCTTCCTCCGCAAGCCCCACGGCGATGGTCCGGCAGAGAATGCCCCCACCGCCCGTGATCACCGCGACTTTGCCTTTCAAGTCCCGCACATGACCTCCCTGCTCAACCCCTTAGTCCATAAGGTAACCGCCGTTCACGTCCAGGATCTCCCCCGTGACGAACCCCGCCTCCGGGGAAGCCAGGAACACCACCGCCGCCGCCACTTCCTCCGGTCTGCCCAGCCGACCCAAAGGGATCTGGGCCACGACTGCCTTCCTCCGCTCCTCGGACCACTCGGCACTCATCTCCGTTTCAATGGCGTGAGGGGCCACCGCATTCACCGTGATCCCATAGGGGGCAAGTTCCCGGGCCAGAGACTTGGTCAGGGTGTTGACTGCCCCCTTGGAGGGTCCGTAGCTCGGGGCTGAAGTGATGTCCCCCACCTTCCCTGCCACAGAGGAGATGTTGATGATTCTTCCCCCTCCCTGTTTCTTCATGACCTGGGCAGCCTCCCGGGAACAGTAGTAAGTCCCCTTGAGGTTCACGGCCATGACTTTCTCCCAATCCTCGTCCCGATGGTCCTCGAGGGTCCCTCGGCGGATGATCCCCGCGTTGTTCACCAAGATGTCCAACCGACCGAACCGCTCCACCACAGACTGAAAGACCGCTCGAACCTCCTCGAGGTTGGCGACATCCATTTGAGCTGCCAGGGCGGTCCGGCCCCAGCGCTCGGAAATTTCTTGCCCTGCAGCTTGAGCCGCATGAAGGTCGACATCGGCCAGGGCGACGTCGGCCCCCTCTTGAGCTAGTGCCTCGGCAATGGCCCGTCCGATGCCCCGCCCGGCCCCGGTGACCAAAGCCACTTTTCCTCTCAGCTTCATGGTCCACCTCTTATCCTTTCACCGCTCCACCGGTTAGGCCCTGCACCAAGTACTTCTGAAGGATCAAGTACAGGATCATGGGGGGAAAGACGGCGATCACCGACCCGGCCATCAGCTGAGGCCACAAGACACGGAATTGGGTCACCAACCTGCTCAACCCCAAGGTCACCGTGGCCATGGAGTCCGTGCTGGTCAGACACAGCACCCACAGGAGGTCGCCCCAGGCCAACAGGAAGGCAAAGATCAACGTGGCCACCATCCCGGGGGTGATCAAGGGCAACACCACGCGCAGGAAAGCCTGGCGACGACAGCACCCGTCAATCAGCGCCGCTTCGTCGAGCTCGTGGGGCACGGTGTCCACGAACCCCTTGAGCATCCACGCGCTGAAGGGAAGGGTCAAGGTGGTGAAGGCCGCGATGAGGCCGAGGTAGCTGTTGTACAGGCCGATGCGGGCCAGCATCTTGAAGTAAGGTCCCACCAGCAACACCCCAGGGAGCATCTGGGAGGCCAACAGCACACCGATGAGAAAAGTCCGCCCCCGAAAGAAAAACCGGGAGAACCCGTAGCCGGCCAAGGCCCCCACCGCCGTGGAGAGCAAGGCGGCCCCCAAGGAGACAACCAAGCTGTTCAAGAAGTAGCGGGGGAAGTTCGTCCACAACAAGACCTTCCCGTAGCCCTCGTACAAGGTGGGGTTGAGCGGCCACCACGTGGGGGGAATGGCGTAGGCCTCTGGCCCAGTCTTCAAAGACGTGGAGAGCATCCAAAAGAACGGGACGAGGTTGAAGACCACCATGACCGCCAAGAACCCGTAAGTGATGAGTCGGGCCAGCGTTCGGTTCATCACGCCCTCCTGGCCACGGCGCGGACATAGGGAAGTCCCACAACCACCAGGATCAAAGCCAACACCACGGCCATGGCTGAGGCGTACTCGAAGTTGAAGAACTTGAAGTACTGGCGGTAAGCGAGAACCGAGAGGATCTCGGTGGACCGCGCCGGGCCCCCTTCCGTCATCACCCAGATCAACCCGAACCTCCGGGCCTGCCAAATGACGTCGAGGATTGTGGCGATGGCGATCATCCGCCCCAGGTGGGGCAGGGTCACGTGGAAGAACTCCTGGAAGGCATTAGCCCCATCCACCTTCGCTGCCTCGTACTCTTCTTTGGGGATGGCCTGGAGCCCGGCCAACAACACCAGCATCACGAAGGGATAGCCCCGCCACACGTCAGCCAAGATCACGCTGGGCATGACCAGAGAGGGCGTGGCTAACCACTCAATGGGGGAGGCAATCACACCGAGGCGAAGAAGCGCGTCATTCAAAATCCCACTGAGGGGGTCGTACATCCACCCCCAGACCAGGCCGGCCACCACGTCGGGCACCGTCCAAGGGAGGAGGGCCACAATCCGGAACAGCCGCCGGGCTCGGATGGCTGAGTTGAGGACCAAAGCCATCCCCAGGCCCAACACGAGGTGCAGGGCCACGGTAGCGCCCACAAAGTACACCGTTCGTACGAGGGAGTTAAGAAAGATAGGGTCCTGCAAGAGCCGCCGATAGTAGTCGATGGTGAAACCAGACAAACCCCGGCTCCAAAGGGGGGTGAAACTGTTGACAAACGCCACCACCATAGGAAAGCCCAGCACCAGGCCGAGAAGAACGAAGCAGGGTAGGATGAAGGCCAGGCCCTGCCGGGTGTGCCGTCTGTGCAAAGAAGAGGGGGGGCTGCCCCTTCGCCCAAGGCAGCCCCTCCCCTTGCTCTTAGTAAGCGGGACAGCGTTCACCCGCCCTCCGCCGTCCGGCAAGGATGTCATTGATCTGAAGGTAGGCGTCCCGCCAGGCCGGGTCAACCGGTTGACCGAGGAGCCCCTTCTGAACAGCCACGTTGATCGCCTCGATGATCTGCGGCCACTCTGGGATCATGGGCACCATGGCGGCCCGGCTTAGCTCAGCACCGATGACTTTCGCGTAAGGATCGTCAAGGATGAGTTGGTATTGCTGGGAGACGTCTCTGCGCGCGGAAAGCACCCGGGCGTCCCGGAACCACTTCTCCTGGGCCTCCTTGCTGGTGAGGAACTTGAGGAGCTCCCAGCTCTCTTTGGGGTTCTTGGTGTTGCGGTTCATCGCGTAGTAGCTGAGGAACGCCGTGGTCCGGATCTCCGGGTTCGTGCCGGCCTTCACGGGCACGGGAGCAATCCCGATGATGTTGTCCCAATCCACATCGGGCCGGATGCTCTTCACGATGGGCGGCCCCCATGCCGAGGTGATCTTCATCGCGATTTTCTCAGCGGCGAACTGCTCGCGAACCTTGCCCGGGGTCATGTCCGTCACGCCCGGAGGCACAACCCCGTGGGTGACAAACAGGTCGACAAAGAACTTCACGGCCTCTTTGGCTGCCGCGGTGTTGATGGCCGCGCACCGGTAGTCCGCAGAGAGGTAGGTGGCACCAAAGCCGAAAAGGATCGGGGTGAACCGGAGCTGGAAGCCGGGATCCACCCGCCCCACCATCCCTAGACCCCAGGTGTCGATGCGGCCATCGCCATCCCGATCTCGGGTGAGCTTCTTGGCGTAGTCCAGGAGCTCCTCCCAGGTCTGGGGCGGCCGCTCGGGGTCAAGCCCGGCCTCAGCGAAGAGCCGCTTGTTCCACATGAGGACCATGGCCTGGTAGTTGTTGCCCAGACCATAAACTTTCCCCTCGTGGGACAGGGCGTCGACGACCCCGGGGTACCATGCATCAAGAAAGCCCGCTGCCTCCGCCTGGATGAACGGTGTGAGGTCCCGGAAGTACCCGCGGGTAGCAAACAGCCCGAAGGAGATTTCCGCCGGACCCAAATGCATCACGTCGGGACCCACGCCGGCCTCGATGGCCGTCATGTACTTGGTCTCCTTTTCCGCGTAGGAGACGTAGTCCAGAACTACCTCAATGTTCGGATAGCGAACCATGAACTCGGCCACGGCCTCCTTGATGGACTTCTCCCAGTGAGGTTCCACCAAGTGCCAGTTGGAGAGGACAATCTTGACCCTTTGGGCCGTGGCCGCCGGGGCCACAAGGGCGCACATCAGCGCAACGATTCCGACAACACGACACCACCTGGACTTCATCGTTCACCTCCTGGAAAGGACAACAAATTGTGCCAACTCTCGGTTGACTTCCAGCGGGTGGGCCCGGCGATCACCTCCTTTGACTAAAACAAAGTAACTTTGAATGTGAGTATATCCCTGGCCCGCCGAAGATCAACCCACGCCCGCCCCACCGGCCACGGGGGCACACCCCGCCGAGGGTGGCCACTCCCAACCCGTGGGGACCCCCACACCCTGCACCACGGTCGGCTCGAGCCAGGGGCCGGACCTCCTGAGCGAAAGTACATTCCCCCCCCAGACCCCGCACCCCCAGGGGTTGACAGCCATCCACAAACGGGCTAAGAAACCGTATGCCCTTGGCCCACTACGGGGAGCTTCCCTGGACGGAATTGGAGGAGTTCGCCCGGGATTGCCCCCGGGTTGTCCTGCCCCTTGGAGCCGTGGAACCCTACGGCCCCCATCTGCCGTTGTGCACCGACGGACTGGTGGCGGAGTGGGTTGCCAGGGCTGTAGCCAAAAGGGCGGGCGGTGTGGTGGCCCCATTGCTCCCGCTAGGCAACTCTTCGCTTTTTCTTGATTTCCCGGGCACCCTCTCCGTTTCCGACCAGACCTTGGGCGAATTGGTTCGTGGCGTGGGCCGGGGTTTCCTGTCTGCAGGGTTTTCCGAGCTTTTGGTCATCAACGGCCATGCGGGCAACAGCCCCGTCATCGCCAGCTACCTGAACGAAGTGCGGAAAGAGTTCCGCATGTTGATCCAGGTCGACGTGTGGCGGCTCCTAGAAGCCCTCGGGCAAGACCTGTTTGCCGGCGTGGCCGGGGCGTTTGGGCACGCCGGGCCCTGTGCAACCTCGCTGGTTCTGGCCATCGCCCCCGAGCTCGTCCGAACTCCCAAGCTCGCCCACATGGACATAGTCACGCCTCGGTGGCTCCCAGGGGTCTCCTCTCCCATCCCCTTCCGCACCCTGTACCCCCAAGGCTATGCGGGGGACGTGAGCCAAGCTTCCTCTGAAAAGGGCGCCCTTCTTCTTGATCGACTGGTGAACTACGTGGTTTCCCTCCTCCAAGTTGAGGAGAGCTAGGCAGACAAGTAGGCTGCTTTCACATGTTCGTTGGCCAGGAGATCCTCGCTTGGGCCCGAGAGAACAACCTTGCCCCCTTCCAGCACGTAGGCGCGGTTGGCAATTCCCAAAGCAAGGAACGCGTTTTGCTCGACAATCACCGTGGCCTTGAGGGTTGGGTGCTGTCGGGTAATGCAGGCAATATTGTCAAAGAGGCTCTCGGCGAGGGCAGGAGCCAGACCCAAAGAGGGCTCATCGAGGAGGAGCAATTCCGGGGAACCCATCAGCCCCCGGGCGATGGAAAGCATTTTTTGTTCTCCTCCGCTGAGAACTCCCCCCCGCACGCCGAGCTTTCCGGTTAGATGCGGAAAGAACTCGAGCGCTTTGTCCAGGTTCCTCTTGATTTCCGCCTTCTTCCTGCGAACACGGTAGGACCCCACCTCGAGGTTCTCCCTGACTGTGAGCGGGGCAAAGATCTCTCGCTTCTGGGGGACAAAGGCAATGCCCAGTTGAGCGATCTTGTACCACGGTTTCTCGTTGAGCTTCATCCCCCGGAAGTGAATCTCTCCGGCCATCACGTCCACCATGTTCATGACGGCCTTCAGCACTGTGGTCTTGCCTGCCCCGTTGGCGCCAATGATGCCCAACACTTCGCCCTCCGCGGCGTGGAGAGCGACCGCCTGGAGGATCTGGAGCTTGCCGTAGCCGGCCTCCAGCTCCTTGATATCCAGAAGGGGCTTCATTGCCTCACGCGGTGCGACACTCACCGCGCCTCCTTCCCAGGTAGGCGGCCACCACGCGTTCATCGTTTCGGATCTCTTCAGGACTTCCCTCGGCGATCTTCTCTCCGTAGTTGAGCACGATCACCCGAGCGCAGAACTGCATCACGAGTTGGGTACGGTGTTCCACCACAAGGAAAGCGGTGTCGCGCTCGTCAGCCAACCACTTGAGGAACGCACCCAGTTGGACCACCAGCTCTCCTCGCAGGCCCGAAGCGGGTTCGTCGAGGAGGATGCAGGAAGGCTTGGATACAAGGGCCCGGGCCAGCTCCACCAACCGCTGTTGTCCCAACGAGAGATCCTCGGCCATCTTGTTGGCAAAAGAGGCCATCCCCACGAGGTCCAGAGCCTCGATGGCCGCTTGGCGGGCCTTGGCCTCCTCGCGGCGCGCCCGGGGGGTCTGGGCCAGTGCTTCCCCAAACAAGGCTGGCATAAACCGCCCATAGGCGGTCATTACATTCTCCAACACGGTCATCTTCCCCCACAACCGAAGGGTCTGAAAAGTCCGGGAAAGCCCGAGGCGACTGATCTCCCAGGGGGCCAATCCGTTGAGCACAGTGTCCTTGAACGTGATGACCCCCGCGTCGGGAGGGTACACCCCGGAGCAGAGGTTCAAAGTGACCGTCTTCCCCGAACCGTTGGGGCCGATCAGCCCCGTCAGCTCTCGTGGTCGAACCCCCATGGTCAGTTCTTTGACCGCCAGGATGCCCCCGAAGGCCTTGGTCACCCCCTCCAGGGCCAAGATGGCCGGGGTCACGGGGATTTGGGAACATGGAATTCCCCTGTCCATCTCACCTCAGCCTTTCTCTTTGCCATCAGCTGGGCCATGTAATCGGGAAGGAAGCCTAGCCCCTTGGGAAAAACCAACAGCACAAGGAGGATACTCACACCCAAGATGATATCCCAGTACCCCTGGACGACCCTTAGAAACTCGGGTATGAGAGTGACCGCAAACGCCCCCAACACGGAACCCACGAGGTTCCCCAGTCCTCCAATCGTCACCATGGCCAAGTAGCGGAAGCTCTGCAAGGCTGTGAACTCCACGGGAGCCAAGAACCTGTAGGTGAGCACGTACAGGACCCCCGCTACCCCCGCGTACACAGAGCAGATCGTGCAAGCCCACACCTTCGCTTGGAGGGTGTTGATGCCCATGAGTCCGGCCACCATCTCGTCGTCTCGCACAGCACGAAAAGAGCGACCCACCTTGGACCGGTAGATCACCCTTCCCAACACGAACAGGATGAGCAGAGCCCCTACCACGAGGTAGTACACCACACGAAGATCCACAAGAATACCGAACAGGCGAGGGACATTCGCTCGGGGCACCCGGATCCCCATAGGTCCCCCGGTGAGCCACACTTCATGAGATACCACCATGTAGAAGATCAGGGCTGTGGCCAACGTCGTCACAGCCAAGTACGGTCCACGCAAGCGATTGGACATCCAACCCAGTCCGGCCCCGAGGACTCCAGCCAACACCAACGCCGCCGCCACGCTCGGAATCCAGGGGGCCCCCAGCCGTTGCGTCAGGATTGCCAGGGCGTAGGCGCTGACCCCCGCGAACAGGGATTGCCCCAAGTTAATCTGCCCCGCCACCCCCACGGCAAAATTCAACCCCAGTGCCGCGATGCTGTTGAGCATAGCGTACACAATGATCCGCAGGTAATAATCGACTTTGACCCAACGGGGAACCCCCACGAGGGCAACAAGGAGCGCCCCAAGGGTTAGGAGCACAAACGCAGCCTTGACCAGGGGACCCAGCTGCCCAGAGCGGTTCGTTGTTCTGCCGATCACAGCCGCTCGACCTCCCGCTCCCCCAACAATCCCCTTGGCCGCAACAGAAGGACCACCACAATGAGGGCAGCCGCAATGGCATCCCGGTAGTGGGATCCCACCACCAGGACTCCAATCCCCTCCAACAGCCCCACCAAATACCCACCCAAGATAGCTCCCGGAATAGATCCCAACCCGCCCACAACCACCGCAGCGAACCCCTTGTACCCCACGGCATCGCCCAGGGTAAAGTCCAAGAACGTGATGGGCACGATAAACATCCCCGCCACACCGGCCAGGACAACAGCCCCGGCGAAGGCCCCGGCAAGATACCGGGGGACGGGGATGCCCATGAGACCCCCCACCTCCCGGGAATAGGCCAAGGCCCGGATCACCTTCCCCACCATGGTGTACCTGAACACAAGCCCCATGACAAGGAGCACGAACACCGTTACCCCAAGGGCCAGCAGGTGCTCGGCCAAAACCCCAATCCCCCCCACCCACAACATCCTGCGCCCCAGGAAACCCGTGAACGCCCTTGGACTGGCTCCGAACACCAACAGGATGGTGTTGACGATGATCAGACCCAACCCCATGGTGGCCACCACCTTGGACAGCATGGGCTGGTTGCGGAGACGCTCGAAGACCGTTCGGGAGAAAGCAATCCCGATGAGCGCCAGAACGAGCAGGGCCCCCATCGTGCCAGCCCAGATGGGCCAACCCCATCGCTGGTACAACCACACCACGGCCAAGTAAACCCCAAGGGTCAGGAGGTGCCCATGGGCGAAATTGAGCACGCCCACAGTTCGCCAGATGAATACAATTCCGAGGCCGACGAGAGAATAAATGCCCCCGAATGCAAGGCTAGCCACCAGCACCTGGACGGCGTAGGAACTGTCCATCCCCTTGTCCTTACGATAAAGCCCCGGAGCAGGGTTGCCAACCTAACCGACCGCTCCGGGGCCCGGGATTTCCCCTACAACTTGATGGCCGTGGGGAACCGCACCAGTTTGCGGAACCTCGTTTCCCCATTTACAACCTCGAGGATTTTGTTCTCGAAGATGCACTCCCCGTCTTCACGGACCTGGATGTCGTAGCGGATGCCCCGCATGTGAATGCCCACCAGCGCATCGCGAATGGCCTTGGGGTCGTCGCTCCCGGCTTTCTGGATGGCCAACGCCAGCAGGTGGACGAGATCCCATGCCCGCATGGACTCGTGGGTCATGAAGTCCTCACCCCAGGTGTTCATGAACAGCTGGCGGAAAGCGCGCACGTTGGGTTCATCGTAGGCGAAGTCCGCCACGCTGAACACGTTGATAACAGCATCGGCACCGGCCATGCGAATGGCCGCAGGGTCAATTCCGCCCATGGACACAATCCACGGGATCTTGGTAAGCCCCCGCTCGTAGCGGGTCTTGTAGACGTGACCGGATTCCCACCCATGGGCATACTGAATCACAGCGTCCGGGTTGGCCTTGGCGATCTCCAGAACCGGCCCGGTCGCATCCGTGAGGTTGGCGGGAATGCCCACCACGGCCACGGGGGTTATCCCATAGAGGTCCTTCAAGACCTTGGTGACGGCGTCGCGGGCCCCGTACCCAAAGTCGTCCATGATGTGGGCTACCACAATGCGCTTGGCCTTGAGGGTTTCCACGGCGAAGCTTGCCATCACAGCGGAAGTGATCGTGTCGCTGGTTCGTGTCCGGAATAGATAAGGGTTGCCGTACTTCGTAAGGGCTGGGGATGACCCCCCGACCAGGAACGGGATCCCAGCGTTCCAGTACACCTCGTGGACAGCCACGTTGAGGAAGCTGAAGCTCGTTTCAATCACAGCGGACACCTTGTGAACCTGGGCAAACTTCTCAGCCACAGCAATGGCCACGGGGCTTTCCCCCTTGGTGTCCTCGATTACTAGTTCCAGCGGGCGCCCCAGGACCCCACCGGCCTTGTTGATGGCCTCCACGGCCATCTGGGCTCCCCTCATCCGGTCGATCCCATTCATCGCCCGCGTCCCGGTCAGCTCGCAGGCTACCCCGATCTTAATAGGCTTCCCGCTGGCTTGAGCAAGGGACACTCCACCCAACACAACCAACGCTAGCACAATAAGACCCCCTACCTGAAATGGACGCATCCTAACCCCCTTTTCTTCTTGCAAGCAATTTGCCTGGCTCCTCGCGACAGAGTTCAGTGTGTAGGTAGTTTGTTCTCGGCGACCACCTCCTTTGCTATAAGCAAAACGCATTATAGAACTTAGGTGCTCCCCTGTCAAGCCCTCGCGGAACGTGGTCACCGATCCCCACAACAGCCCCTCACGGCCCTTCCTCGCTCACAGCTCGTTGGGGCTTCTCCTAATCCGCGGCCAAAGCTGGTTGAGGGCTTTGAGGCTAGTCCCTCTTTCCCCCCCACAGGGTGGCCAACCTAGTTCATCATCCGGCCTGCGGTTAAGAAGCCTTGTTTCCCAGGGCGCGGCAGACCTCACGACTGGCTTCTTGAACGGCGTCGATGAAACCTTGGAGAGGCTCCCGTTCCAACCTGTGGCTGGCCAAGGAAGCGGACAACGCGGCCACCACGTGCCCCCGGTAGTTCCGCACCGGCGCCGCCACACACACGGTTCCCAAGTGGAACTCTTCCCGGTCCACGGCGTACCCCTGCCCCGCCACCGCCTCCAACTCCCTCCTGAGCTCCTTAGGGTCCGTGATCGTGTTGGGGGTGAGAGCTGGCAAGTCCTTCGTCATCACCCGTTCGGCCACCTCGGGGTTGTACGCCAACAGCACCTTGCCCAACGCCGTGCAGTGCCCCGGCACCCGTCGGCCGATCACCGAAGGCAGAACTGAACTAGGCGCCTCCTCCTCCCGGTCCAGGTACATCACCTGGTCCTCGTACAGGATCGCCAAATGGGCGTTGGCTTGGAGCTCCCGGGCCAGCCGCTTGAGCACGGGCTTGGCCAAAGCCCGCATGTCCAAGGTGGACAAAATAACGTTGGCCTTCTCCAACACCTTCATCCCCAGCCGGTACCGCTTGGTCACCGGGTCGCGGTCCAGGTAACCAAACTTCTGGAGGGTGAACACGATGGGGTACACGCTGCCGGGCAAGACCCCCAGTTCCCGGGCAATCTCCGTCAGGGAAAAGTCTTGAACCTTCTCGGTGAAGAGGTCCAGCACCGACAGGGCCTTGGCCAGCGACGTGTTGAGGTACCTCTCCTTCTCCTCCACGGCCTCACCCCTTCGGCCTCAAAGCTCAGCCCCCTTGGAGTACACCGCTCCCAGGATGCGGTCCCGCACGGCCTCCACTGACTGCGGACCAAGGTCCTGCCCCGTGCGCAACCGCAGGGCCACCGCACCCTGGCCCGCCTCCCGAGCCCCGCACACCAGCATGTACGGGATTTTCGCAAGCTGCGCTTCGCGGATCATCTTCCCCAAGGTCTTCTTCTGCCCCACCCAGGCCTCGGCACGGATCCCCCCGGCCTGAAGCTCCGCCGCCACCCTCTGAGCGTACTCCCCCTCCCCGTCGGTCACAGGCAGCACCACCGCCTGGACCGGGGCCAGCCACACCGGGAACGCC
The DNA here is from genome assembly GCA_937122485.1 of uncultured bacterium. Classification (GTDB taxonomy): domain Bacteria; phylum Bipolaricaulota; class Bipolaricaulia; order Bipolaricaulales; family Bipolaricaulaceae; genus CAKZKH01. The sequence continues at coordinate 16,108 of CAKZKH010000220.1, forward strand.
CCCCCGTAGTGCTCGATGAGGATCCCAAAGAACCGCTCGAGCGACCCGAGCAGCGCCCGGTGGACCACGTACGGGCGGTGCTCCCGCCCGTCCTCGCCGATGTAGGTCATGTCGAACCGCTCAGGGAGGTTGAAGTCAAACTGGATGGTGGTGAGCTGCCAGGCCCGCTTGAGGGAGTCCAACACCTGCACGTCGATCTTGGGCCCGTAGAACACGGCCTCCCCCTCCATGCGGGTGTAAGCAAGCCCTTTGGATTCCAGGGCCCGCACCAAGGAATTCTCGGCCTGCTCCCACATCTCATCGCTGCCGATGTAGTGTTCCTTGTGGGCCGGATCCCGTACGGACAGAGCCACCCGGAACTCGGTGAACCCGAACGCCCCCAAGATCCTGAGGGCCAGGTCCAGACACCCCTGCACCTCCTCCTCGATCTGGTCAGGTCGGCAGATGATGTGGGCGTCGTCCTGGGTGAACCCCCGCACGCGCAGAAGCCCGTGGAGCACCCCCGACCGCTCGAACCGGTACACGGTGCCCAGCTCGGCCAGGCGGATGGGGAGATCCCGATAGGAACGAGTCCGCGTCTTGTAGATGGCAATGTGGAACGGACAGTTCATCGGTTTGAGGTAGAACGCCTGCCCCTCGATGTCCATGGGGGAGTACATGCCGTCTTTGTAGAAGTCGAGGTGGCCGGACTGCTGCCAGAGGTGGGCCCGCCCGATGTGGGGGGTGTACACCAAGTGGTACCCCGCCTTGTAGTGCTCCTCTTTCCAGAACGTCTCGATTTGGTGGCGGACCCACGCCCCCTTGGGGTGCCACAAAACCAGGCCTGCCCCAATCTTCTCGTTTTGGATGGAGAACAGGTCGAGGTCAGGGCCCAACACCCGGTGGTCCCGGGCCTTCGCTTCCTCCCGCCACTTGAGGTACTCCTGGAGGGCTTGTTCCGTGGGAAAGGCCGTACCGTACACGCGGGTCAGCATGTCGCGGTTGGGGTCTCCCCGCCAGTAGGCACCGGCTACGTCCAGGAGCTTGAAGTGCTTCACTTGACCGGTGGAGGCCAGATGCGGACCACGACACAGATCGATGAACTCCCCCTGGCGGTAAAAGGAGATCTTGTCGTCCGAAATCTCCGCGATGAGCTCCAGTTTGTACTTCTCACCTTGGCTGTCGAGCAGCTCGCGGGCCTCCTCCCGGGAGAGCCACACCCGCTCAATGGGCAAGTTCTCCTTGATGACCTTGCGCATCTCGGCCTCAATGGCCGGGAGAACCTCTCGGCTCACCGGCTGGGGGAAGAGGATGTCGTAGTAGAACCCATCCGCGATGGCTGGCCCGATGGCCAACTTGGCCCCGGGGTACAACCGCCGCACGGCGTGGGCCAGCACATGAGAGGCCGTATGGCGAAGAACCTCCAGCCCCTCAGGGTCCTTTGGGGTGACCACCCGGACCTCCCCTCCCTCGGGCAGAGGATCGCGAAGATCCCGAAGCTCCCCGTCGTGGAGAGCCGCGGCCCCTGTGAGCCCTCGCTCCTTGAGCAGGTCCAAAAGCGGCTTTCCCGTGACTTCGAGCGAGCCCTCGTCGGGGAGGATCACTTTGGCCATCGCACACCTCCTTTGTCCGTGGCGATAGGCCAAACGTTACTCCCGGTCCAAGGGGGGATCAACCGCCCCCGACAACACCTGGGGCTCCTCCCATTTCTCCCCAGGCCCCAGGATGTGGACCACCCGAACCCCCCGCTGGGCAAGGGCTGCAGCGATGAACCGTCGATGACACCCCCGGGGGTCCCTTTCGCAACAGAGGATCACCACCCGCCCCTCCTCGGCAAGACGAAGAATCTCTTGCACGCCCCGGCGGAAGGCCGGGGATTGGGCGTACGCGGCGTACCCTCCGCTGCGGAATCCCCCCAACTGGTCCCCCATCCAAACGTAGCGCCGCCCGCAAAGGCTGAGCTCCCTCTCCAGGTTAGCCCGAGAGAAATGGGGATGCTTGGAGGAACTGGGAAACCTCCGCACATCGGCCACAATGGCCACATCGAACTCCCGCAGCAGCCCCACCAACTCGGCTTGGGACCGCGAGCCGTGCCCAAGGGTAAACACTTCGCGGGGCTTCACCACACAAGGCTTTC
>CAKZKH010000221.1 GCA_937122485.1 uncultured bacterium
TCCTTAGGGTCAGAACTTTAGGTTTTGATGCCCGCGGGCAAGGCAGGGTCGAACGTGGGGGCTTTCACAATCGGGGTCAGGATGAGGTTCAGCCCCGCTCACGTTCGGGCCTCGGCAAGCAAGCGATCCCTTCCAAGGTCAAGAGGTTTGTTGGCCCTAGGGGACAACCCGGACAAAATCCCAGAGATGATGGAGAAGGTGCGGGAGGCAGTGAAACGCCACAGGCTTTTGGAGCCCGGAGACAAGATTGTGGTCGCCGTTTCCGGCGGCGCAGATTCCATGGCCCTCCTCCACGCCCTGCACCAGCTTTCGCGCGAGTGGAACTTGAGCCTTGTCGTGGCGCACCTGAACCACGGGATCCGCCCAGACGCCGCGTTGGACCTGGAAGTTGTCCGGGAAGCGGCGCAGAAACTTGGGCTGCCCCTGGTCCACACGTGGGTGGACGTTCCCGCGCTGGCCCGGGCCAAGAAGAAAAGCCTGGAGGAGGCCGGGCGCCAAGCCCGCCGCGCCTTCTTGGAAAACACGGCTCGGGAAGTGGGGGCCGCCAAAATCGCCCTGGGCCACACCCGCACCGATCTTGCCGAGACAATTCTGCTTAACTTGGTCCGAGGGGCAGGCGTCCAGGGCCTCAAGGGTTTCGCGCCCATCGCTCCCCCTTACATTCGGCCCCTCGTGCTCTGCTCCCGAGCGGAAACGCGGATCTTCTGCCAGGAACGTGGCATCCCTTACCGCGACGACCCCACCAACGAGGACCGCCGCATCCCCCGCAACCGCCTCCGGCTTGCGGTTTTGCCCGAGCTGGAAAAGATCAATCCCAAGGCGGAGGAGGCCCTGGCCCGGGCGGCCGAGCTCCTGGCGGAACTCGAGGAGATCATTGCTTGGGCTGCAGGGCAAGCCCGTGGCCAGGTGGAGAAGGCCGCAGGCCTCGACGTTGCTAGGCTGCGCACACTCCCTCCGGCCGTGCAGGCTTGGCTGCTGAAGGGGGAAGCCGAGCGGGTCGGCCTGAGGCTCGAAAAGCGCCACCTCGACAAGCTCTTGACCGTGCTGCCCGGGGACGGGCCCAAGGAGATCGTTCTTCCCCGCAAGTTCCGGGCCTGGCTTTACCGCGGGACGCTGCGGATTGTTCCTCCCCCTGGGCCGCGGCCGGCTCTCGTACCCTTGCCGGGCGAAGGTACCGTAGACCTTCCCGAATTTGGGCTCCGGCTTCATCTGACCCGATCGCTAAGGCCAAAAGACCCCTACACTTCCGACCCCTGGAAAGCTCACGTGGACGCAGCCAAGCTTGAGCTGCCCTTGGCGATCCGTGCAGCCAAGACGGGCGAGAAATTGCGCCCCCTGGGCCTGCACGGCACCAAGAAAGTGGCGGACCTCCTGGCCGAGGCGGGCATCCCTCCTTGGGAACGGAGGAGCTGGCCTTTGCTCTGTGACGCCCGGGGCGTGGTGTGGGTGGTGGGGGTGCGGATCAGCGAGGATCATAAGGTCACACCGAGCACCACCGAGGTGCTGCGGGTGGAGGCTGAACGAAGATGACCACGTTCCTGGTGTTTGTGGGGACTGTACTTTTCTTGATTCTGATCCACGAGGGAGGGCACTTCTTGGCCGCCAAGGCCGTGGGCATGGCCGTGGAGGAGTTCGCCATTGGCTTTGGTCCGGCGCTGTTTTCGTGGAAGCGAAAGGAGACGAAGTACAGCGTGCGGATGCTGCCCTTGGGAGGCTACGTGCGCCTGGCCGGGGAGTCGGGGGAGGCCCCGGAGGTGCCGGCGGAGCGGACCTATTACGGTCGGCCGGCCTGGGCTCGATTCGCTCTCTCCCTGTCGGGTCCGGTGGCCAACATCGTCCTGGCGGTGGTCGTCGTGGTTGGCGGCACGCTTGTCCTCGGCCTTCCCCGCCTGCGCGTGGCCGGGTTGATCCCGGACAAACCCGCCGCCGCGGTCCTCCAGGTGGGCGACGTGGTGCTGGCGGTGGGCGGTCGGTCGGTGTGGGCATCCGGCGAGGTGGGGACAGCCGTTCAGAAGTGGGCCCCTGGGCCTGTGCCCTTCCAGGTTCGGCGCGACGGGAACACCTTGGACGTTCAAATCGTCCCCCTTTACTCCCCGGAGGACGGCCGCTACCTGGTAGGGGCGTACTTCGTGCCCCAGGTGCTTCTTCCGGAGATCCGCAGCTTGAGCGCAACTGCACCCCTGACCCAGGTGGGCTTCGGCCCAGGCGATCGCGTGTTGGCGGCTTGCGGTCGCCCCGTGGCTTCGGTTCTGGAGTTCTATTCCAGGTGGAGCGAGGGCTGTCGATCGGCCGAGGTGGTCCGGGACGGTGCCGTCCTCGTGCTCCCTCTTCCGGACCCTGGGCAGGGCAGCGTGGTGGATGGTGTGGAGTTCAAGGCTTTGCCGGTGGTATACGACCGGCCGGGTTTCGCCGAGGGCACGGCCCGGGCCTTTGGGGAGATCGGTGCGGTTTTCACGGGCTTCCTGGGGGTCCTCCGCGGCCTGTTTGGCCGCACGATCGCCCCCGGGGAGGCTGTGACTGGGCCGGTGGGGATCGCAGCTCTCCTCGGGCAGGGGTACCGTGCAGGCCCCTACGTCTTTCTCTTTCTGGTGGCCCTGATCAGCCTCAACCTTGCTCTGTTCAACCTCGTCCCCTTTCCTGCTCTCGATGGAGCCCGGATGGTGTTTGCCCTTTACGAGATGGTCTTCCGTCGCAAGGTTTCCCCCCGACTGGAAATGGCCGTCCACACCGCGGGGTTCTTCCTTCTCCTCGGCCTGGTCGTCCTAATTACCTTCCAGGACTTGGTGCGACTTTTCCGATAACGGCTACGGCCAGGGCGGCGATGCCCTCTTTGCGTCCCAACGCCCCCATCTCCTCGGGGGTGGTGGCCTTGACGGACACGCAGTCCTGGGAAAGCGACAGGGCCTGGGCAATGTGGGCGGTGATGGCCGGTCGGTATGGGGCGATCTTGGGTTCCTCGGCAATGACCGTAGCATCGACCTGTAAGGGCTGGAAACCGGCCCTGGCCAGGATGTCCCTTGTCTGCCGGAGGAGCTGCACCGAGGAGATGTCCTTGTAGGCTGGATCGTGGGGAGGGAAGTGGTGGCCGATGTCTCCCAAGGCTGCTGCCCCCAGCAACGCGTCGCAGATGGCGTGGAGGAGAACGTCGGCATCGGAGTGACCGAGGAGCCCGAGGGCGTGGGGTATCTCCACCCCGCCCAGGACAAGCCGGCGCCCAGGAGCGAACCGATGGAAGTCAATTCCTAGACCCACCCGCGTGTTCGTCGTCAAGGGGACCGTACTCCTCTTCCACGATGGCCCTGATCAAATCCGGGGGGAATCCTCGGCGAAGGAGAAAGGCCGCAGCCCGGCGGTGGACTTTGGCCGGGGCCAGTCCTTTCCACAGGTTGTTACGCTGAGCCAAGGCCCGGCGGGCCAGCTCCAGCTCGGAAAGCTCGGGCAAAGCCTGATGGGCCGCTTTCTCGGCCAGTTCCGAGGGGACGCCCCTGCCCCGCAGCTCGGCGGCCACCAGCCTGCGGGATCGGGGACGGGCCAGCAAAGCACCCTCGGCGTACAGGCAAGCAAATAGCCGATCGTTGACCAAGCCCTCTTTTCGCGCGCGAAGGATGACCTGGTCCACAGTTTCTTCCCCCCAGCCGCGTTGGGTGAGGCGGGTCCTCAGCTCCTGCTCGGTGCGGGGCCGATGGGCAAGGAGCCGCAGGGTATACGCCCAAGCCTTGGCTTCACTCGGCTTCGAAGGGCTTGGGTGCAGGGATCCCCACCTTCTCCCGGACATCTTGGGCGATCTGGTCGGCCACTTCGGGGTTGTCGACCAAGAACTGGGCGGCCTGAGCCAAACCCTGCCCCAGGCGCACGTCACCGTAGGAGTACCAGGCTCCGGCGCGGGTGACGATGCCGTACTCCACCCCGCAGTTGACGATGTCCCGCTCCCGGACGATGCCCCGCCCGTAGATCACGTCGAACGCTGCTTCCCGGAACGGGGGAGCCACCTTGTTTTTCACCACCCGCACGTGGGCCTTCATCCCCACCCGGTCATCCCCCTCGGCGATCTTGCCCTCGGCCCAGATGTTCATGCGCACGGAGGCGTAGAACTTGAGGGCTCGGCCGCCGGTGGTGGTGGTCCCCGGTCCCCACGGCCCGGCTTGAATCGTGGCCCGGATCTGGTTGACGAACACGGCCACGGTCTTGGATTGGGCCACCGCTGCGGCCAGTTTGCGCATGGCCTGGGACATCAGGCGGGCCTGGAGGCCCACCTGGGCGTCGCCCATCTGCCCCTGGAGCTCGGCCTCCGGAACCAGGGCGGCCACCGAGTCCACCACCACAATGTCCACGGCCCCGGACCGCACGAGCTGCTCCATGATTTCCAAGGCCTGCTCGCCCGAGCTGGGCTGGGAGAGGAGCAGGTGATCGAGGTCCACCCCAATGGCCCGGGTGTACCCAGGGTCCAGGGCGTGCTCCGCGTCGATGAAGGCAGCGGTGCCCCCCAACTTCTGGGCTTCGGCGATGAGGTGCAGAGCCAGCGTGGTCTTGCCCGACGCTTCAGGACCAAAGATCTCCACCATCCTCCCTCGGGGGACCCCACCTACCCCCAGGGCGATGTCCAAAGCCAAGGATCCCGTGGGGATCACTTCCACTTCCCCCACGGGTCTTTCCCCCAGCCACATGATGGCCCCCTCGCCGTAGGACTTCTGGATGCTCTTCAGCACGTTGTCCAACGTTTCTTTCTTTCCCATAACCGCCTCCGTCGTCTATGGTAAGGAGCGTTACACTCGGGGGCAAGGCGCCAGGGAAAGTCCACACCAACGGGGGTGGAACGTTTGGCGGGAGCGGCGGGTCGGTATATGATGACCCAGGCTCCGGGAAAGGAGGGCAAGGTGGACGTAGGGCAGGCCATCCGCAAGCGGCGTTCCATTCGGAAGTTTTCCTCGGACCCCCTCACCGAGGAAGAGGTGAGGGAGATCATCACTGCGGGGGTATGGGCCCCCAGCGCGGGCAACGCTCAGCCCTGGAAGTTCATCGTCGTGCGCGACGCTGCCCTGAAGGACAAGCTTGTGGCGGTGGCCCACGGACAACGGTTCGTGGCCGAGGCCCCCGTGGTGATTGTGGTCTGCGCGGATGTGGGGCGGGCCCGCCGGGCCTACGGGGAGCGGGGGGCCACCCTGTACTGCCTCCAGGACACCGCGGCCGCCACGCAAAACATCCTTCTGGCGGCCACAGCCAAGGGGTACGGCACCTGCTGGGTGGGAGCGTTCGACGAGGAGAAAGCCCGGGAAGTCCTCAACCTGCCTCCCGGTCTGCGCGCGGTGGCCCTCGTTCCCGTGGGGAAGCCCCGAGAGGAACCCGAACCCCGCAGCCGTCGGCCCCTCCACGAGGTCGTCGAGCACCGCTAGCTGGCGGAGGGAGTGGGATTTGAACCCACGGAGCCCTGCGGCTCACCGGTTTTCAAGACCGGCGGTTTCGTCCACTCACCCATCCCTCCAACACCGACATTCTTGCCCTTGTTGCGCTTACCTGCAAGGGAAAGCGTCCTGCGCCGCAGTTCCCTGGAGGATCCACGGAAACTCCACAGGTTTTCGGGGAAGATTGGAGCCCAGGAGGACCAACCGATGATGAGCAAGACCTTCCGGGCCACCCTGATCGTTGTCATGGGCGCGGCCCTGCTTGTGGCGTTCTTCGGACGTGGACTGTTTGGGGATGGCCGCGGGCCCTCCTCCCAAGTGTTGGCCGCTGAGCGGACCGAAACGGTCGTGTCTTGCAGTGGCACCAATCGAGCCCCTGCGCCCCCACCAGGGGTTCCTACCGGAAACCAGGTGGGGCAGCTCGCTTACGAAATTACCCTTCCGGACCTCAGTGGGCGCGTGGTTTCCCTTTCTTCATTCCGAGGGTGCGTGGTGATTCTGGAGTTTTGGGCCAGTTGGTGCGCCCCGTGCCGCGCCACCCTGCCCCTGGTCCACAACCTGGCCGAGAAGTACAAGGCGCGGGGTGTGAAGCTCCTGGGCGTGGCCTTGGACGCCCGAATGGAAGACGCTCAGAGGTTCTTGGATCAGTTAGGTCTGGAGCTGCCCACCCTGTGGGGTTCGTTCTGGGAAGCTCGCCAGGTAGCCGAGCGGTACGGAGTGCTGGGCATCCCTCGGACCTTTCTCATCGACCGCCAGGGCATCATCCGGTTCGTGGGTCATCCCATCTACCTGACCGAGGAAGTGTTGGCCCCCTGGCTCTAGGC
>CAKZKH010000222.1 GCA_937122485.1 uncultured bacterium
AAAGGCAAGGGCGAGGGAGCAACCCCCCAGGGTTCCTCCCCTGGAGGATGCAATGGTACGGGTGGTTTTCGCCGCGGCGTTCGTGCTGGGGGCATCGGCCGTGGTCCTGGCTCAGATGAGCTTCTCTGGCGACTGGGACTTCACCCTTCAGCTCCTTCCCACCGTGGAGGTGTACGACAGCGACCTCACCCTCAAGTTCACCCTGGCCGGTTGGTCCGTGGAGAGCGAATCGTCGTTTGACGCCTTGGGCTTCGAGTACCAAAGCTTCTACTGGAACGGAGACCTCGGGCCGTTTGACCTGTGGGGCAAGATCTACTTCCAGGCCCGGGACGTCCTCTACCGCAGGGCTTGGGCCAACGTGGAGCTCGAGGAACCGTGGGGCACGTTCCGCCTGTCGTTCAACCACTGGCGGGCGGCCTCGGAGTACACCGACAGCGACAAGGACAAGTTCGGACCCTGGCCGTGCTTGGAGACCACTTCCTGGGAGGACGCCTGGAAGCACATGGGGCGGTCGGTGTACGTGAGCGGGCCGGTGCGGGGGTACTACTATGCGGGCGGGGCCCTCACCCTCAACATCGGGGCGGACTTCCCCAGTCCCGAACGGTTCCAGATCTACATCCCAGCGGCCAACGTTCCCAGCTTCGAGGCTGCCTTCGGGCAGGCGTTCTGGACGGGTTGGGTCGGCCAAGAAATTTGCGTGTCCGGGACGGTGAAGGGCTACCGCTACACAAGCGGAGGCCCGGGAGGTGGCGGGTACTCTGTGGCCGAAATGTCCATCACCTCACCGGCCAGCCTTTCCTTGGGGCCGTGCGGGGGCTACCGGGTGCCCTTGAGCTGTCCCGAGCCGGTGGTCAAGTGGTTTCTCGCTCGCCACACCTACGTGGGCCAGACCGTGTGCGTGCAGGGCCCTGTGGTGAGCATCAGCGGTCCGGGCACCTACCACGGGTACTCTGGGCACTACCGGATCCGCCTTGGGGGTGGGGAGGGGGTCCCCAACCGGGTGGAGGTGATCCTCCCTGACCGGCCGGCTTGGACCGTGTACTCGGGAACCTCTTACTCCACCGCGGTCTGTGTGTGCGGGACGGTCACGTTGAGTGGTGGGGTGGCCGTGATCCTCCCTCCGAACGTGGTCTCGGCTTCAGGAAGCCCGTGCTGCACCAGCGCCGGCCTGCCAGGAACGTTGGTCAACTGGCGGTTTTCCTACACCGTGGCCCCGTTCACCCTCACCGTGGACTTTTCCGACTGTGGTCTTGGCACGTCCTTGCGGGGACTTGAGCTCGCGGTGGCCGACCTCGCGTTGTGTTGCGGTCTAGACCTGGATGCGTCGGTGCGGTTCACCAAGACGGAAGGGTGGACCGGGGCGACGTTCAGTGTGGACGGCCTGGCCTGGGGGTGCTGTGGCCTGATCTCGCGGCTCACGGTGGAGTTCACCCCCACGCGGAAGATCGTGCAGTGGGAGCCGCGCTGGTCGGGGGTCAAGGGCTGTTTGATCGTGTACGGGGATGCGCGTTGGACCGGGACAACCTGGGAGGGGTTGGCGGTTTACGGGTTTGACCTGAGGTGCACGTTTGGGCCCTGGTACGTGCGGTCGGTGACCGCGCTTGACCCCGACGCGGTGGAGGATGCGACCGACGTCACGTTCTACGCCGACGAGTTTGAGTACCTGGGGTTGGACTACGGGTCCGGGGGCTGTTGTGGGGGCGCGCTGGATTTCCTGGCCAGGTTGTGGTTTGGGACGCGGGGGAAGGTGTTGGGGTTGCAGCGGTTTCGGTTTGACCTGGAGGTGCCGGTGGGGCCCAAGGTGGAGCTTGTGTTCAAGGGGCAGTGGAATTTGGCCAAGGCGGCGCCGCTGGAGTGGTTCGACCTCGGGTTCAAGGTGACGTTCTAATCTGAGCTGTGGCGGTGGAAGGCCAGGTGAACGTAACCTGCATTACGTCGGCCGGGGTATGGGTGGGGATCAGGCCCAACTGAACAGCAGTGCCAGACGAAAGAGAGCCACGGTGAGCCAACTGGAGAAAGGTGAGGCTCGCGGTGGGTGGAGGTGTGGTCGTTACGGACGAACGTCCGATGGGTGCGGGACGGGGCGGATTCGTGGTGCGAACCAGGGGGGGTAGGTTCAGGGCAGTGTGGCGGGATCAGGGATGGGCAAAAGGGAGCGCAGGTAGGGAGGGTGTATCGTGGAGGAGGCGATGGGATCAGAGCGCTGGGCCTGGGTGCGGGGCCCTGGTTGGGGCTCAGATTTGACGGCCCTGGGGCCAAGCGCTATGATACGGGCCGTTGACGCTCACGGGCAGAGAAGGCCGGAGATGAACTTGACCACGTGGGCGAAGAGTTGTACCATGCGGCCAAGTTCGCTTCGGCCGTGAGCTGTGCATTGCCCTTCAACTGAGGAGGTGGTGGGCGGTTGGCAAAAATGACAAGGGAGGCGTCTTAATGAGAGCTGGAAAGTTGGCGGGTTTTCGAGAGGAAGGAGGTTGTGCGTTGAATAAAAGAACAGCGTTAGGGATTGGGCTTCTGGCCGTCGCGATGATGTCGGTCGCGACTTTCGGCTACGAGGTCTTCTTCGCAGACGCGGCCGGCAACAAAATCGGCCTCGTCTGGGAGGGGAACTACGTGTATGTGGCCGTCAAGGACCCGGACAAGGGGGCCTGCGGCATCGCGGAGTTCCCGGCGGACCTCGTGATCTTCGATTTCAAGACCGGTGCGTACATCCTTGTTGAGGACGACCCGAACACCCCGGCCTACGAGGGCGCGTGGTTCCGGGAAGCCAGGGCCGGTTCCGGCCTGTACTTCTGGGTGACCAACGCTGGCTCCAACCAAAAGGTGGGGGTCCAGGTGGGCGATCGGTTCAGCTACCCCACGTTCCCCTATGGACACACCCACGTCCTGGGGACCGTGGCCCCGGCCCCGGTTGTCCCTGCTACGCTCGCGGGCTTCGCGGCCGGGCAGTGGGAAGAGGGTGCCTGGGAGTACGTGGATGAGAACGTGATCAACCCCCTCAACCCGGCCACCTACACCGCGTTCAACCAGTTCCCGCAGGGCCAGCTCACGGCGCGGGTGGACTTCGAGGGGCTGGTGGCCGGCGTGCGGGTGCTGCCCAACCGCATCACCGGTCGGGTCGAGAACATGGACACCCTGATTGCCATCGTGGCCGATGGGACCGATCCACGGAACATCGACCAGGCCCAGGTGAAGCTCCGGGACACGGTGAGCGAGCTTGCGGTGACGCCCAAGCGCATCGATTACAACTGCGATGCCATGTGCGCCAACATCATCGTGACCATCAAGGACAAGGACGAGAACCTCAACTGCAACGAGATCGAGTACGTGCCGTTCTTCGTGATCGTCAACCCCGGGGGCTGGAACCCGGTGAACTCCGGGATCAACAACTTCTGCTCCCTGATGTTGCGGGGTGGGTTTGACCCGGCCGCGGGCGCGGACCTCAACCGGCCCATCCGCTGGTACAACATCTACGATGAGCCCAGCAACGGTGTGGGCAGCCTGGCCGGTGTGACGTCCCGGTTCATCCGGTACCCGGCGCAGTGGCTGCAGCCTGGCAACCTGGTGGGGCGGGTGCTGTTCTTCGCCACGGAGACAGCCCCGGACAGCGGCGTGTTCGAGTTCAACTTTGGGAACATCCAGGACCTCCAGGCTGCTTTGGGGTTCCGCACGTTCCTGCCCGGCACGACCATTGCCTTCTACTACATTGACCCCAACGACTGGGACGACATGGAGCTTGCCACGGTGGTTGTGGGCGACCGGCCCCACTCCGAGACCTTCATCACCGATGCGGCCGGTGCTCCGGTGCAGGTGGTGCGGCTCGGCCACGGGGGCCTGTACATCCGGGTCTACGATGCCGATGCCAACGTGGATGCCTGCTGCCAGGACAAGATCCTGGTGCACATCTGCGACCCCCACAACGAGGACGACAGCGAGTACTACGTGATCGACGAGGTGTCCAACAACTCCGGGATCTTCTTCACCCAGAATGGCATCCCGCTCCAGCCGGTGTGGGACGCTGTCTCCGGGTACCAGCTCGTGTTCGACGACTGGAAGGTCCAGGCGTTCAACGAGGACACCATTTTCGTGCGGTACAACTCCGTGGACTACCGGCTTGAGGACATCAACGCCCTGGGTGATCGGAACGCCAACGACGGGTTCTTCCCGCCGCGGATCGATGAGACCGCCACCCGGAACCAGCCGTGGGACGTGTCGTTCGCCAAGGTGAAGGTGTACGACACCCAGGTGTTCGATGGCGCCACCCACAAGATGTGGTTCCTCGATGGGGACTACAAGCGGGTGACCAAGATCCCGGTGGGCGGGAGCCTGTACCTTGAGGTGGAGGATCTCGATCAGAACGAGAACCCGCTCCTGCGGGAGCTCATTTCCGGTCGGTGGAACATCGACGCCACCCCGGCGGACGACCTCGGGCGCAACCACAACCCCCGGTACGATGGGGTATTTGGCCTGCCCGATCCGCGGACGCTGACGGTGAGCGCGGGGGAGGATTCGGCCCCCATCTGGTGGCGGTCGCAAGTGCAAGTGGCTCCGCCCCCGGACATGCCGCCCGGACCTCCGGAAGAGCCCATTGAGCCGCCGCCTCCGCCGCCGCCCCAAGGCGACTCCGACGTCATGACCCCGCGGGGTCTGGTGAGCGAGGATCGCGGACCCTATGTGGATCCGTACCTGGGCGCGCCGCAGTGGCCCTTCCGCGCCAACGACGACGTGTCCATCACCGCCATTTGGGAGACGGTCAAGGTCGTGATCTGGAACGCCCAGAACGGCAACTGGGAGAAGATCGACCTGCGCGAGACGGCCCCCAACTCCGGCATCTTCCGCTCCACCACCTGTGTGGAGCTCAGCACGGCCAGCACCCGTGGGATCCCCGGGATGGGGAACCTGGGGGCCAAGCCGGGCGACACCATCATGGCCTTCTACCAGGACCCCTCCAACCACTCCGACATCTCCATCATCTCCATCAAGGTGAGCGAGGGTGGAGCGGGGGACGTGGTCCCGCCGGTGGTGACCTTGGCGGTGGACTTTGACCGGGCCACCTACAACCCGGGCGACACGGTGGTCATCACCGTCACCGACGAGCAGTACGCCAGCGCCCTGGAGATCGCGGGAGCGGCCCCGGTCCTGGTCCTCACGGACAGGGACGGGGGCGTGCTCAAGAGCTGGACCTCCATCCCGGCCTTGGCCGGTCAGCCTGGCAAGTTCCAGGTGACCTACGTGCTGCCCGCGGATGTGAAGCTCGGAACCATCACCGCCACCTACAGCGACCCGGTGGTGACCGCTCGGAAGAAGACCGGGACGGCCACCGTCGTGGCCAAGGCCCTCCAGGACGTGACCGGGATCTCCGTGAGCCCGAACCCGTTCTCCACCGTCACGACCTTTAGGATCATGGCGGTGCCGGCGGGCGCGGTGGCTGCGAAGATCACCATCGCCATTTACGACCTGACGGGCGTGAAGGTGGCGACCCTCACGGGCACCAACACGGACCAGGTGTCTTGGAACGGCGGCTCCCTCCGCAACGGCGCGTACATCTACGTGGCCGTGGTGGAGTGGCCGGGCAAGTCCAAGACGTTCAAGGACTTCGTGTACATCCAGCGGTAAAGGGAAAACGCTCGGGGCCGGGGGAATTCCCCCGGCCCTGGGCCGGATATACAAGGGGGTAGGAGACGACGATGAAAAGACTGAGCTTAGCAATCCTGCTCGTGGGCGCGGCCGGGCTCGTGGCGCTGGGGGCCTACTCCGGTTCCATCGTGTTCCAGGCGCCCCATGGAGCGAAGGCGTTGGGCATGGGCGGCGCGTTCACCGCGCTGGCCGATGACGGAACGACCATGATTTGGAACCCGGCTGCGTTGGCCCTCAAGCCGGAGGGCCTGTGGCTGGGTGGGGCCACCTCCAACCTGTTCGGGATGGTGGGTTACCAGTTCGTGTCCGCCGGGGGCACGTTCGCGGGCTACGCTGTAGCCGCGGGGTGGGCCAACGCCACGGCCGGACAGCTGTACTCCGCCAACGCCTTCATGGGCGCGGTGGGCCTCAAGCTGGGGGACTTCGGCATGGCCGGGGTCAACCTCAAGTACTACACGGAAAAGATCAACGTCAGCGACTACTCCGGGTTCGGGTTTGACCTGGGGGTGCTGGTGCCCCTGACCCCGGAGATCGCCCTGGCCCTCACGGCCAAGGACATCGCCACCACCA
>CAKZKH010000223.1 GCA_937122485.1 uncultured bacterium
TTCCACATCCACGACCTGGGCACCTTGGGTCCCTATTGTGTGGGGTGGGATCTTCTCGATCTCCTCACCGTGGGCTTCCGTGGGGCCCGAGGGAAGGTGGAGTCCGGTCCTGCTCGCCATTTTCGCACGGCCCTGCTCCAGACGGTGAACTTCCTGTACACGCTCCAAGGGGAGGCAGCTGGAGCCCAGGCTTTCGCGGGGTTGGACACCTTGCTCGCCCCGTTCATCGCCGTGGATGAACTGTCCTATGGAGAAGTGAAGCAGGCACTCCAGGAGTTTGCCTACAACATGAACGTCCCCACCCGGGTGGGGTTCCAAACCCCGTTCACCAACGTCACGCTGGACCTCACGGCCCCGCCCCATGTGCGGGAAGCCCCGGCGGTGGTGGGGGGCAGCCCCCTCCGGGCCACCTACGGGGAGTTCACCCGGGAGATGAACCTGTTCAACCGGGCCTTCGCCGAGGTCATGGGCGAGGGGGACGCCCGGGGCCGGGTGTTCACCTTCCCCATCCCCACGTACAACGTCACCCCGGACTTCCCTTGGGACGACCCTGCCCTGGACCCGGTGTGGGAGATGACCGCCAAGTACGGGATCCCCTACTTCGCCAACTTCGTGAGCTCGGACATGCGGCCCGAAGATGCCCGCAGCATGTGCTGCCGGCTCCGGTTGGACGTACGGGAGCTGCGCCGGAGGGGAGGCGGGCTGTTCGGTGCCGACCCCCTCACAGGGTCGATCGGCGTGGTCACCTTGAACCTCCCGCGGCTGGGGTACCTGGCCCGAAGCGAGGAGGAGTTCTTCGAGCGCCTGCTGGCCCTCATGCAGTTGGCCGGCAAGTCCCTCATCATCAAACGGAAGTTCTTGGAGACCCTAACGGAACAGGGCCTGTACCCGTATTCCAAGTTCTACCTCCGGGGGGTGAAAGAGCTGCGGGGAGAGTACTGGGGCCAGCACTTCTCCACCATCGGGGTGCTGGGTCTCAACGAGGCGTTGGTCAACCTCAAGGGCCTTACCCTGGCCGAGCCGGAAGGCATTGCATTCGCGATCAAGGTACTGGATTTCATGCGGAGCGTCCTGGTGAGGTTCCAGGAGGCCACGGGCCATCTATGGAACCTGGAGGCCACCCCGGCCGAGGGCACCTCCTACCGCTTGTCCATGCTGGACAAGGAGCGCTACCCTGAAATCATCGTGGCCAACGAAAAAAGCGTGCGCGCCCAGGGTGCGGCACCTTACTACACCAACTCCTCCCAGCTCCCGGTCCACCTCGACGGGGACCTGTTCCACGCCTTGTCCCTGCAGGAGGAACTGCAGACCCGGTACACGGGGGGCACGGTGTTTCACGTTTGGCTGGGGGAACGGCTCCCCTCCCAGGAGGCCGTGAAGGCCCTGGTGCGCCAGGTGGTCTGGAACTTCCGCATCCCCTACTTGACCCTTACCCCCACGTTCTCGGTGTGCCCCAGCCACGGGTACATCGCCGGGGAGCACAGAAGCTGCCCGACCTGCCAGGGTCCGGCCGAGGTGTACTCCCGGGTCGTGGGGTACCTCCGCCCCGTCGAGCAGTGGAACGCCGGCAAACAGGCGGAGTTTCAAGATCGCAAGACCTTCGTCCCCCGGGTACCCTCGGTCCAAGGCAAGTCCTGAACGGTCGTGAGGATCGCCCACTTCCTGGGGAGTTCCCTTATCGACTACCCGGGGAGGGTGTCCAGCGTGGTGTGGACCGTGGGTTGTAACCTCCGCTGCCCGTACTGCTACAACGCCGAACTTGTACTTCCGGAGCTGGCCAAGCAACTTCCCGTTGTGCCCGAACAAGAAGTTCTCACGGAGCTAGCCCGAAGGAAAGGCTTTGTCCAGGGGTTGGTGGTTACCGGGGGTGAACCCACACTGCACAACGACCTGGAGGAGTTCCTGGGGAGAGTTCGGGCCCTAGGCCTGTCCGTGAAACTGGATACCAATGGGACTCTTCCCGAGCGGTTGGACGCCTTGCTCGGGTCAGGCCTGGTGGACTACGTGGCCCTGGACGTCAAAGGGCCGTGGGACAAGTACGCCTTGTTCACCGGGGGGAAGGAAGTGGGGCAGTTGGTCCGGCGATCGTTGGCGTTGCTGAGGCGGTCGGGGCTGGCCTACGAGGTAAGGACCACGGTGGCCCCGGGCCTGGAGGGGGAGGACCTGCGGCGCCTGGTGGAGGACCTCAAGGAGGTTCCCGCCTATTACCTTCAGCCGTTCCACGATGCTCCCTCCAAGCGCTTGGTCGACGAGTCCTTGCGGGGAAAGCGAGCATTGGCCCCAAGGGTCCTGGCCGAACTCGCGGAGGAGTTTAAGCGGTACTTGCCTTGCCGGGTTCGCGGCTAATCCAGGCCCACCGCCACCCGCACCGCCTGGATGGTCTCCTGAGCAATTCTCCGGGCACGGGAAGCCCCCGCGGAGAGCACCTCCTCGACCCTTGCCGAGGCCTGCCACTCCTGTCTCCTCTCCCGGATCGGCCTTAGCTTGGCCATGAGGTGCTCGTAAAGGGCTGCCTTGAGGTCCCGGTAAAGGAGCCTCCCCTCCCCATGGGCGTGGCGAAACTCCTGG
>CAKZKH010000224.1 GCA_937122485.1 uncultured bacterium
GCGGTGGATCGGGCAGGGCAGGGCCACAGGGAGCGGGTGGGCCGCTTCCTCAGGGCGGCGCAAAACGCCGTCAAGAGGGAGGAAAGCGAGCTTCGCGGCCGGCTGAAGCGGCTTCAGGCCCACGTGCAGGGTCAGCTACGGGCCGCCAGGGAGAAAAACCGGGACATCGTTTGGGTTCTTCCCACCCGGGTGGCAAGCTTCCTTGGGCGCAAGGGGGAACAACTGGAGCAAGCCGAGGTCCGGCTGTTGCGCTCTTCCCGGCGGGAACTTCGCGATGCCCGGGTTGAGGTGGAGCAGCTTCAGGCGGAGGTGGGCGCGCGGGGCCTGGGTCTTCTCCAGCGTCAACTTCAGAAAATCGAAGCGCAGCACCAGAGGTTGCAGGCCCTGGATCCCCGCCGGGTGGTGGAGCGGGGCTTCGCCATCCTCCGGCGGGTGGACGGAAGCGTGGTGACCAGCCCCCACCAGGCCCCTCCGGGGACGAACCTGCGAGCCCAGCTTCGCGGGGGCCGGCTGAGGCTGTTGTCCGAAGGCGAAGAGCGAGGTGAGTGAGCGTGCCCGAACCCACGGAGGTCAGCTACAAGCAGGCGGTGGCCCGCCTGGAAGAGATTTTGGGGGAGTTGGACAAGGGGGAGGTGGACATCGACGCCCTTTCGCGGCTGGTGGAGGAAGCCGCCATGCTTGTTCAGATCTGTCGAAAGAAGATCAAGGACGCAGAGGTTCAGGTGCAAAGGATCGCCGAGCGCCTGGAGCGCGAAGGCGTTGGGCCTGCGGAGCCCGAACAGCCCCCGTCTTAGGTTTCCACGACGCGAACGAGGTTGGTGGTGCCCGGTGTGCAGAAGGGGAGGCCGGCGGTGAACACCACCCGCTGGCCTGAACCGACCACACCCAGTTCGCGCGCAGCCCTCAAAGCCTCTTCAACCAGGGCCTCGGAGTCCTCGACCCTGGGTATTTCGGTGGCCGTTACGCCCCAAACGAGGGCCAGCTTGCGTACCACATGGGCGTGGGGGGTCACGGCCACGGTGGGCACGCAGGGGCGGAACGAGGCGACCAGGCGAGCTGTCCATCCTGACACGGTGGCGCACACGATGGCCTGGGCTCGCACCTGACGAGCGATGTCCACCGCGGCCTTGGCCATCGCGGCAGGGACTTCGCCCACAAGCTCGGGAGCAAGGCCAGGCAAGCGGATGGGAAACTCTCCGGTTTCGGCGGCACAGGCGGCCTGGGCCATGGCTTGCACGGCCTCCACGGGGTACTTGCCTACCGCGGTTTCCTCCGAAAGCATGACGGCATCAGCCCCGTCCCACACGGCGGCGGCCACGTCCGCCACCTCCGCCCGGGTCGGCGTGGGCCAGTCCACCATAGACTTGAGCATTTGGGTGGCGACGATGACCGGCTTGGCGTGGGCGTTGCACTGGTCCACCAGCCGCTTCTGCACGAGCGGGACCTGGAAGGGGTCGATTTCCACACCCAGGTCGCCCCGGGCCACCATGGCCCCGTCGGCCACAGCGACGAGGTCCTTCATCCGCTCCACAGCCGCAGCGAGCTCCACCTTGGCGAGCACTGCTGGGCCTGGGCCTACGAGCTCCTTGGCCTCGGTCACCTCTTCCGGACGTTGAACAAACGAGAGAGCCACGAATTCCACTTCAAGGTCGCGAGCGAGCTGGAGGGTCACCCGGTCTTTCTCGATGATGGCCGAAATGGGGACCACAGTGCCCGGGAAGTTGACCCCCTTGCCCGAAACGAGAGTTCCTCCCCGCACCACCCGAGCTCGTACGCCCGAACTTTCCCGTCCGATCACCGCCAGCTCGAGGGTTCCGTCGGCCAAGAGCACCCGGTCCCCGGGCCGGAGGCCCTCGAGCACTTCAGGTTGGGTGAGGGGGATGCCGTGCCCCCCGAGGAGGACCTCCGCGTGGGGCTGAAGGGCCAAGGGCTCGGGGAGCGGGCCCACGCGGACTTTGGGCCCGCGGGTGTCGAGGAGGATGCCCAGGGCTTTCCCTTCGTGTTTGGCCACGGCGCGAACTCTTTCGATCCACGCGGCGTGATCGTGGGCTGTGCCGTAGGAGGTGTTGATGCGCACCACGTCGAGCCCCGCG
>CAKZKH010000225.1 GCA_937122485.1 uncultured bacterium
GGCCGTCTTCGACGAAGTCCGGCAAATTGAGGCTCTTTGGTCGACTAGTGAAAAGCAAGCGTTACACCGCCTCCATTTACTCAAGCCAAGGGTGCTGTATCGGGGGGCGCGCAGCCGAGGCCTCAAACCCCTGGTTGATTGGGTCACCAACGCGGCGGCTGTCGTATTGGCGCAAAAGAATCAGGCCGAGCAGAAAGCTGCGTTCCGGCGGTTGGTGGAGTTCGCTGAGGCTGTGGTGGCGTTCTACAGAGCGAAGCAAGAGGCCGGGGAACGCTCCGGAAGGAGGTAGGATGAGGATACAAGCGCAAGCTCGCGTTTTTCTCGGTTTTCACGTGCGGGCGGTAACAGGACTGCACATTGGTGGACGCACCGGAGGGATTGAAATCGGAGGCTTGGACAACCCAGTCATTCGTGACCCCCTGACAAATCGTCCCCTCATCCCTGGGTCCTCCCTCAAGGGAAAAATGCGCTCTCTTTTGGAGAAGCACCACGGGCTGGCCATGAACCGCCGCATCGGACAAACCCGGATTCATAGCTGCAGCGAGAGACAGGACTATCAATCCTGCAAAGTATGCCGGGTGTTTGGGATCCCCGGGGAGGAAAGAATAGCCACGCCCACCCGCCTCCTGGTGCGGGACATCCTGTTGACCGACGACAGCGCCGAACGGCTGGAGGGGTTCTCTTTGGACCGGCCCTACACCGAGGTGAAGACGGAGGTGGCCATCGACCGCATTACCTCTGCGGCCAATCCTAGGCCGCTGGAACGCGTTCCAGCCGGGGCTGAGTTCGGCCCGGGGGAGATGGTGTACACAATCTACTCTGGCAATGGCGAAGAGTACACCTGCGATCCCAAGCAAGATGTGGAGTTCCTGGGCGTGGTGTTTGAGGGCATGGGGCTTTTGGAGCAGGACTACCTTGGGGGTTCGGGTTCCCGCGGATCGGGCAAGGTCGCTTTTGGAAACATCACGCTTGAGCTAAGGACCAAGGAAGACTACTTCCAAAAGGCTCATCCGATCGGCAAGTACAAAGCCTTGAGCGAACTTTTGAGCGAGCAAGAAAAGGTCGTGAGCGCACTCAGAGAAAATTTGGGGGTATAGCCCATGCAGGCCTCTGTGTACCTGTTGCGCTTCCCCCACGGCTTGCACATTGGCACACAAGGGTTCGGGACTGAAGGTGTGCGGCCCACGATTCCCGCAGACACCTTGTTTTCTGCATTCCTGTCCTCCTGGGTGCGCCTGGGGGGCGATCCCGAAGCGTGGGCGGAGCATTTCCCGCGCACCGAGGGTGGTACGTTTCATCCTGCAGATCCGCCATTCCTGCTGACCTCGGCCTTTCCCTTTGCCGGGGACGTGCTCTTCTTCCCCCGCCCTGTGGAGTGGCGGCCAAGCGGCCTGGATTTCCAGGAAGCGAAAGCTTGGAAGAAGGTTGAATACCTGTCGGAGGGGGCGTTTCGCTCGTTGACCTCGGGGCGGAACGACGCCGTGGGGTCACCCAACGTGCCCATCCGGGAAGAACTTTTTCTTCAGGGGAAAAGACTCTTTTGCATGCCTGAGGAACTCCGAGCCCTGAGACCGTGGCTGGAGAACGTGTGGACCGAGGAAGCGGTGCCGCGGGTGACACTGGACCGGGTTACCTCGGCTTCCAACCTCTTCAGCGTGGGGCGGGTGCACTTTCATTCACGATGCGGGCTGTGGTTTGCTGTGGTGTGGCGGGATCCCGAACGTCCGTGCGATGGAAAGCCCTTTCCTTGGGCCTTGAGACTGGCGCTGGAAGAACTTAGCCGACAGGGCTTGGGGGGCGACCGAACAGTAGGATACGGCTCGTTCTCCTTCGAACTTTTCGACGAGGGAGTTCGTTGGCCTGACCCTCAGCCGGGGAAAGCGGCGGTCCTTCTGTCCCGCTACCACCCTCGGGGTGAGGAGCTGCCCTGGGCCTTGAAACAAGCACATGCTTATCGGCTGGAGAATGTCTCCGGGTGGGGAGCCTCCTCGCATGGCCAGTTCCGCCGCCGGGGCCTGTGGATGCTTGCCGAAGGTTCGTGGATTCGCATGGGGCAGAGTGGAATCCTGGGCGAACTGGTGGATGTCAGCCCGCTTGGGCCAGCTCATCCTGGCCACCCCGTTTGGCGGTACGGCCTGGGCCTCGCCTATTCCTTGGAGGTGGAGGCATGATCCGTCACTTCCAAGTGAATGTGGAGACTCTGACCCCTCTTCACATTGGCACGGGACAGACCCTCCTTAAGGACTTCGATTACGCCGTTCACAATCGCCGTACTTATCGGCTTAATCTCCTACGCCTGGCCGAAACGCTCTACGATAGGGATCCCAAGCTTTTGGACCTTCTGCAGGCCAGGCCACCGGCTGAACTGCTGAATAAGGTTGAACTGAGTGAAGACAGCGAGTTTGTGCGCTATGTGTTGGCGGGTGAACCCGAGGGAAGGGAGCTCCGGGAGCAGATCAAGGACCCACAAGACCGGGTGTACCTTCCGGGCTCCAGCCTTAAAGGTGCATTACGAACTGTCTTGGCGTGGCATGGGTGGCGATCGTTGGGCCTGCCGGGTCTGGACCGGCTAGTCGCAAGAGAACATCCAGCCAAGTTTGCAGCGCAACACGTGGAACAACGGATTTTTGGACGAGACCCCAACCACGATTTGCTGCGGGCCCTGCGCATCGCGGATTCGTCGCCGTTGGCCAACAGAGGGGAAGGCCTGCGCTTGGAAGTCGTGAAGGTTTGGACCGAGCGGGGCGCTGGTGTTCCGATTACTGTGGAGGCAGTTTCAGAGGGCGTTAGGTTCTCCCTGGAAGCTAGCGTTGACGGGCCCCTATTTTCGGATTGGGCTAAACGTCGGGAAGGCTTTCACTTGCCGCACCCCAACTGGCTGCAAGAATTGGGAAAAATCGCTTCCCAGCGGGCTTTGGAGCGCATCAACGAGGAACGTCGGGTATGGCAACATGTGCTCAAAAGCGCGGCTATCAACCCTTATGACCGGGTTGACCGGGCAACCCGTGCCAAAATGGACGCCCAGCAGCTGGGGTTCCCTCTGCAGCTTGGCTTTGGCACGGGATGGTGTGGTATGACAATCGGGACTCCACTCAAGGAGGACCCCGGCTTCCGGACTGTGTACCAGAGATTTAGGTTGGGCCGTGGGCCGGGAAAAAGGGGGGTAGTGAAGCCCGAGGACTTTCCCAGCTCTCGGCGGGTGGTGGTGCGGGGCGCCGATGTGCTTCCCCTAGGCTGGGTTTGGGTGGAGTGGAAGGAGCTGACCTCATGAAGATTCTTGCTTTGACCGTAGGGGCCTCCCCTCAGCCTATCGTCCAAAGCATTCAGCAACACAGGCCGGCCAAGGTGATTTTCTTTGTGACCGATCGTCCGGACGGGGGATCGAAGCGCTTCGTATTGGAGGGAGACACGAACAATCCCAGCATCGTGCAGCAAGCCAAACTCCTGGAGAGGCAATTTCAGGTCGTGGTTGTGGAACAGTTCGACAACTTTGCGGCGTGCTACGACCAGATGGCCCGAACGCTTCAAAAGGCTAAGGGCAAGCGCACATCCGGAGAATTCATCGTTGACTACACTGGCGGCACAAAGACGATGAGCGCAGCGTTGGCCACGGCGGCCTGTCGGTTTGGGTGGAGCCTGTCGCTGCTTGAAGCCCCTCGGTCCAGTGTTCAGCAAGCCAGCTTGGATGGAATTGCTACAATTCAACAGACTTCCTCTGTAATAGTGGACGAGCTCACAGTTCGCGCAAAAGACCTCTTTGACCGCGGAGACTACGAAGGCGCTGCTCGAACCGTAAGGGAAGCGCTGGGAAAGCTCGTTTTGACGTACGAGCGCCGTCAGCAGCTGCAGCGCATGTATGACCTCTTTCTCGCCTTGGCCCATTGGGATCGGTTTGAGTACGAAGATGCCTTGAAGCATCATGGGGCGGCTTTCGGGATGCCCTCTGGTCTTTTGGACCATCTTGATGAGCTGGCAAAATGGGAGAAGGAAGGAGGTCCAGCGCCTTATCGGTTGGTCTGGGACCTGGCAGCCAATGCTGAACGGCGAGCCAACCAAGGCCGCTATGAAGATGCCATACTTCGTCTTTACCGCAGTATCGAGCTGATTGCCCAAATTCGTATGAAAACGCAGTACAACATTGATACCTCGAACATCCGAGAAGAGGACTTGGATCGTACGTTGGGTGAACGCCATAGAGAGAGCGTGAAGAAGAAGATTCTTCAGCACCAGGGAGACAAGTACACGGCCGGTCTACTGGCAAGTTACCAGCTGTTGGCAAAGTTGGAAGACCCCCTCGGTCTCATGTTCAAAGAAAAGTGGGAGCGGAAGACCCAAGAGGAGTTCTTACCGCTGCGGAACAAGGCTTTCATGACTCATGGATATCGCCCCTTGGGGGAGCAGGAGTGGGAGCGAGCTTGGGAACACTGCCGCGCGTTCCACGATGATGCGGCGCAAGCTTTGCAAATGCGCTTGGAACTTCCTCCCCAACCCGACTGGGAATGGACGGATCCCTCAAGGGCCAAGGTTGATTTGAGGCCCTCAAGAAAGGCGCCCTCGGGAAAAGAGTAGGCCGTTGACCGGGATGGATGGACCTTATGCCTTGATCTTGTGTTATCGGTTGGAGGGGGCTCCGCCCTCGGCTGAAGAGGTCCACGGTGCATTCTTGGGGATGGTAGGAAGGGCGGACAGGGCCTTAGCGCGTCTCTTACATGCCGGGTCTTTGGGCCGGCGGCCGTTTACACTAGCGCCGTTGGGTTACCCGGGCCGGCGGGATCAGCTTTTTTTGCGCCTGACTGTCCTTGATCCTCCTCTGTTTACGCGGTTTTGGGAACGGTGGAGGCGGCACGGCCCACCGCCTTTTGTCCTGAACGGCGAGAGGCTTCACTTGCAGAAGGTGGTGGATTCCGGCCCCTGGGCAGGAAGTAGACCCTGGAGCGCGTTTGGGGAGGCCTCAACCGGCCGGAGTGTAAAGTTGGTCTTCGCCACGCCCACCACGTTCCGCCAAGGGGACGCGGACCTTCCTTTGCCTGTGCCGCGATTGGTCTTCAGGGGTCTTTGGGAAAAGTGGAACGCCTTTGCCCCCCAGTCGTCTTTGCTTTCCGAGGAAGTGATCGAGCGCAAGATTGCTTTAGCGGAGGCGCAGATCCGCACACGAACGTTTGACGAGGGACGCAGTTCGATTGTGGGTTTCGTGGGCTGGGCGGAATTCTACCTGATGGGGCGTCATTCCCTAGAGGTCATCCGCTCGCTTCATGCCTTGGCCGAGTTTGCCTTCTTTGCCGGGGTGGGTAGGAAGAGCACCCATGGGATGGGGTTGGTCCGGCACGCAAGATGAGCGATCCTATTCCAATCACCATTGTGGCGGAGTACGTTTTCTGCCCGCGGTCGGCATGGTTGGCCTTCCTCACGGGCGCTTTCCAAGCCAACGAATTCACTGTAGAAGGCGAGATTTTGCACCAAAAGGTGCATACATCAGGGGAGGAATCCCGGCGCGGGCAGAAACGGTGGAAAGGAGTTCCTCTTTTCTCGCAGCGTTTGGGGCTCGTCGGCTATGCCGATGTCGTCGAAGACGTTGAGGGCACGTGGAGCGTGATCGAGTACAAGCGTGGGCGAGTTGCCGATCGGTTGAGCGACAAGGTGCAACTTTGTCTTCAGGCCATGTGTTTAGAGGAGATGACGGCTAGGTCTGTTCCAGAAGGCTGCATTTATTACGCGGCCTCTCGCCGTAAGGTTGCTGTGCCCCTCACCCCTCCCCTCCGCCAGCTAGCACGACATTCGGTGCAGGAAACCCGAGAACTCTTGGCTCTTCGGAGTCCGCCCCCTGGTCAACCTGGTCCGCGCTGTCGGGCCTGTGCCCGAAGCTCAGCCTGCTTGGTGGAGGCCAACAGCCGGTTGGCCTGTTTTCGCTGGGAGGATTGGTGGCAATGAGCACGCTCTACATCATAGAAGAGGGGGCGGTAGTTCGAAAAGAAGGAGAGCGGCTGAAAGTTTATTCCGCCCGGGACGGCCTTCTCTTGGAGATGCCCACGGCGCAGCTTGAACAAGTCGTACTTATTGGCAACGTCACGGTGACAGCTCCGGTTGTTCGTTTGCTTCTTGAGCAGGGAATCGGGCTGGTGTATATGACCAGCGGAGGCAGGTTGCTTGGGCGTTTGCAGCCTGCGGAAAGCAAGAACGTGCCCTTGAGATGGGCTCAGTTTCAAGCGGCCGCTGATCCTGCAGCGAGCCTAGCCATAGCCCGGAGTATGGTGTGCGGGAAGGTCAGTAACCAACGGGCTTTTCTGCAGAAGGCCGCCCGGGATGGAGTGTCCGGGTTGGAGGGGGCGATCGATCACCTGAAAGCGTTAGCCGAGCGTGCCCGACGCGCCCACAGCCTGGATGCTTTGCGGGGGATTGAGGGGGCGGCGGCAGCCGCGTATTTCCGTCAGTGGCCGCGTCTCATCAAGGCCTTTGGATTCCCCTTTCCAGGCCGGGTTCGGCGACCACCCACTGACCCTGTCAATTCGCTGCTCTCGCTCGGTTCAGTTCTTCTTTTGAATGAAGTTCTAGCTGCGTGCCAAGTGGTGGGTTTCGATCCCTATGTGGGCTATCTGCACATGGATCGCTACGGTCGGCCGGCTTTGGCCTTGGATTTGATGGAAGAGTTTCGTCCGGTGTTGGTGGACTCCACCGTGCTGAGCTTCGTCAACCGAGGTATGGTGGACCCGGAGGATTTTGACGTGGGCATAGGTGGCACACGGACGCTCAAGCGCCCGGCACTGAAGAGATTTCTAGAGGCATGGGAGGAAAAGCGAAGGACAATGGTCCAACATCCAGTTTTTGACTGGCAGGTGCCGTACTGGCGGGTGATCGAACTTCAGGCTCGGGTCTTGGCCAAGGTGTTGTTGGGGGAACTCCAAGAGTACGTGCCTTTCTTGGTCCGATGAGCGAGCTCTACGTGGTAGTGGCCTATGACATCCCGGATGACCGTCGCCGGCTACGCTTGAGCAAGATCTTGGAGGGCTATGGCGAGCGTCTACAGTACTCGGTTTTTGAGTGCCGCATCACCAAAGTCCAATACGTGCGGATGAAAGAGAGGATTAGGAAGGTCATCCGCGAAGAGGAAGACGCTGTGGCTTTCTATTTTCTCTGCGAAAAGGACGTGGAACGGATCGAGCGACTGGGAGGGAAAGGTCCGTTGCCGCAGGGTGCGATCGTAGTGGGGCGTGACTAGTCCACTGTGGCATCGGCTCAAGTTGCAAAACCTCTAACCTCTGAAAGGGACTCTTGTCCACGCGCTGGGTGGTGGAGAAGCGTGGACCAGAAGACCACGTCGCCCTCTCCCTTCCCCTCCCCCGTCGAGGGGGAGGGGGATCTGGGGGGCAAAGGGAACCTGTGCGAGGGGGTTCACCTTTTGCCTTGTAACCCTCTGTGCCCTTTCCTTTGTGGAGGAGGGCTAAGGGGAGCGGACCCGTTCCACCTTTCTCCGCATCAGCCCCCTCTCCCCTTCGTAGGAGAGGGCTAGGATGAGGGGACCACTCCCGCTCTTTGCGCTTCGTCCCCTCTCCCTTGGTGGGACAGGGTCAGGGTGAGGGGGACCCCTGTCCTCCCATCCAATTGACCCCTCTCCCCTGGTGGGAGAGGGTAGGGTGAGGGGGACTTCTTTCCCACCCCCAGGTGTGCTACAATCCCATGGGGTCTTTGACAAGTGAAGGAGGTTGCGCGAACCCCGGTGGGCGTCCAACCCCCGGGGGGTTCGCGCGAGTGAGGTGGCAACGGTGTTGAGCAGCAGTTGGGTGGTCGTAGGACCGGTTTGGGAGGCGGGGTTCAAGGGCTGTTTTTGGGGGGTTCGCGCGAACTGGCTTTTGGGCCCTGATGGGAACGGCCTTCCCGGAGCCGGAGTTGCAAAGCCTCTAAACCCTGAAAGGGCTTGCGACATGAGCGTGAGGGGGAGACATACTATTTTGGAATATGTCGGGGTAGTAGCCCAAAACAAATACTACGGATACTACATAGGATCGACTCCCCGTCCCAGAATCGTCCTCATTGTGAATAATAAGATTATTCAGAAGGCAATCAAACACAGCAATGAGAATAATCCGTGGGTCACAATGCTTGATGTGCGTTTCCTCGGCGAAAAGAAACTGACCGGTACCCGGACGCAGGTATTGAGAAGCCACGCTGCCCTTGCGCGGCATGAATATGCGCACTGGCTAATAGACACGCGAATGACATATGATGACCTTAGCTTTGCGCTTCGTGATATCTGGAGGCCGATGCAGCGCACAATAGAGGAAAATATGGCCAAACAACTGGCAGGGAAAGCCGCCGCTGATGTACAATGGTTCACGGGACTCTGTGCAGTAAATCATGATGAGATGTTGGCAGAGGCATCGGCAGCGTACCATAGTCCGTTATATGTGAAAGGAACTCTACCGAAACAACTTGAATCGTTCATAGCAAAAGTCTCAAAACGCCTGCGGTTGAAACCGTGATGAGGAGGGAGATATTATGACGCAAATTGTCATGCCGAAAAAAGTGGCTGATGCCATCCGGCGCGGATTATATGTTTATTTTCGGCCAACAGGGGAAGGGTTAAACGATAAGGGATCGTATTGGATAGGTAAAGATCCATCAAAAGCCCCACCGGGTTACTGGCCGATAATTGTCCCAAAGCAAAAGAAAACAGAGGCGAAGGATTG
>CAKZKH010000226.1 GCA_937122485.1 uncultured bacterium
CTTCTGCTCAGATTTGACCAACACGGTGCGGGTTTGGTGGGGCTGCCCCGAGGGTCCGGACGGGAGCTCCTGCACCGTCGACTCCTCCTGTCTTGCGGCCTCTCCTGACCTGGCCATAACCCAAGGGAGCCGCACGCCCACCGTCGTTGTCCAGGCTGACCTCAACCCCGCCGCCATTCCCGCTTGTGGCGAGGCGGACCTTATCCTAACCATTCAAAATACCTCAACGGCCACAGCTACCGGCATCGACGTTCGTATTGCTTTGCCTTCGGGGCTCTCCTACATCCCCGGAAGCACGGAAATCGACTGCGGGACAGGCTTCTCGTATGGCCCGGATCCTGAGGTGGTGGGAGGATCCCTCATTTGGTATGACCCCAACGATCCGTCGCGGAACCTCTGCCCCTCGGTTCCTCCGAGTGGAACCATCCGCCTCAAGTTCTCCGTGCAAGGTTCCTGTTACGTTACAGCCGGAAACTCCTCCATCCGGGTGTGGTTTTATGACTGTTGTGAAACGCAGCAACGATTTGTTGACCGAACCCAAGTTTTGAACTCGGCGACGCCCAACATCACAGTGAGCAAAACGCCCGCCACCGTGTCCTTGGACTGCTACAACGAACAGGACACGGTCACTTGGCAGATTCGCGTGACGAACACCGGTACCGCGATGGCCGATTGGGTAAGGGTCGAAGATACGCTGGGCACAAGCTTGGTGTACGTGAGCTCTAACCCTCCAGCTACACCGATGGGACCCCAGAAGTGGGGTTGGGAATTTGCAGCCTTCCTTCCGGATGAATTTCAGGACCTTGAGATCACAGTGCGCCTTGCGCAACCTCCGAACGACTGTTCTAACGCGCTGCGAACCGACACGGTGCGGGTCTGGTGGGGATGCGGTGTATTTGACGGAAATCCCAACACTCTAGAGGGCTGCCAAGGAGGCGGTCCTGTCACCGCCACCGCTCGGGCCACTGTACCCGACGTTTCTCTCAACCCCACGGACATTGT
>CAKZKH010000227.1 GCA_937122485.1 uncultured bacterium
GTTGGAGTATCGCCACCCCCAACCGAACATGAAGGCTCTCTTTCTGTCAACAATGTCAGCGGGCATTACAGCTAGTGACCGAAAGACCGGCAACGACAAGGCCTAGTAAGAAAGGTGCGCAAGTTCATGGAGATCCGGGTACTGCAGAACATCCTTGAGGCGAACGATCAGGCGGCGGATCAGAATCGCCGTCGGCTGCAAGAGGCGGGGGTGGCAGCGCTCAACCTTATCAGCGCCCCGGGGGCAGGGAAGACTGCTCTCCTTGAGAGGGTCATACCCTTGCTGAGTACGCGCTACCGGGTGGGCGTGCTCGAAGGTGACATCGCCACCACCCGGGACGCGGAGCGGATCGGGGCGCTCGGGGTTCCTGTGATCCAGCTCTTGACCAACGGCGGGTGCCATCTGGAGGCGGCCCTAGTGGCCCAGGGTCTGGCCGAGCTTCCCCTGGATGGGCTTGATGTGGTGTTCATCGAGAACGTGGGGAACATCGCCTGCCCGGCCGAGTTCGACCTGGGGGAAGCTGCCAAGGTGGGCGTGTTGAGTGTGGCGGAAGGGCACGACAAGCCCGCCAAATATCCCCTCCTGTTTCATGAGCTGAAGGCCCTGGTCCTCAACAAAGTGGATCTCCTGGACCACACCGACTTCGACATGGACGTGTTCATGCGC
The DNA here is from genome assembly GCA_937122485.1 of uncultured bacterium. Lineage (GTDB taxonomy): Bacteria > Bipolaricaulota > Bipolaricaulia > Bipolaricaulales > Bipolaricaulaceae > CAKZKH01. Next base: position 667 of record CAKZKH010000227.1, read on the forward strand.
GACTTCCGGGGGATCAATCCCACTGCTCCTCTTATCCAGGTCTCCTGCCGCACCGGTGCCGGCCTGGAGGAATTCGCGGCGTGGGTGGAACAAGCCATCGAGCAAGCGCGCGGGGCAGCCGCCCTTTCACCGTGACCAAGACCGGGCCAAACGAGGCGGCAGCCGAGGGCGTGGCGCCTGACGAGGTGGTTCGTGTGCGCGCGCGGATCACGGGCCGCGTGCAAGGGGTGGGCTTCCGCCCGGCTGTCTACAGGCATGCGGTCTCCTGCCGGCTGGCGGGGTTTGTACGCAACGACCCCGGCGGGGTGACGCTGGAGGTGGAGGGTAGTCGGCAGGCTGTGGAGGAGTTCTTCTCCACGCTTGAGCGCAGCCTGCCCCGCCAGGCCGTCGTCACGGCAGTGGTCACTGAAGAAATGCTTCCCCAAGGAAGTGACGGCTTCGAGGTGGTGGTGTCGCAGAACGAAGGGGCTGTCACGGTCCAACTGCCTCCCGACCTCGCCACCTGTGAGGCCTGTTTG
>CAKZKH010000228.1 GCA_937122485.1 uncultured bacterium
CGATCGGGCGATCCGCACCCAGGACCTGTCCACCTTGGGGCCCATGCTCCTCCTCATGCTGGCCACGTACCTGGGAGGGTGGTGCACCCGGTACGGCGAAAGTGTGATTCTGGCCAGAGTTACCCAGCGGGCCATGCGGAACCTCCGGAAGGATCTCTTTGCTCATCTGCAGACGCTTCCCATCAAGTTCTTTGATGCGCGGCCGGTGGGGGAGCTCATGAGCCGGCTCACCAGCGACATGGAGGCCATCAACCGCGTGCTCTCCCAGAACTTGCTGCAGCTCTTCACGGGGGCCCTCACCCTGGCGGGGATCCTGGTGATGATGTTCTCTCTCAACCCCTTGTTGGCCTTGGGATCCCTCGCTGTGTTTCCTTTGATGTTCTTGCTCGTGGGGTTCGTGAGCAAGCGGACCCGGGCAGGGTTCCGGGAATACCAAAAGAACTTGGGGCAACTCAACGCGGTGCTGGAGGAAACCTACAGTGGTCAGCGTGTGGTGATCTCTTTTGGCCAGAAGGACCGGGTACTGAAGCAGTTTGAAGAGGTCAACACCAAGGTGCGCGAGGTGGGGATTCGCGCCCAGTCCTACGCTTTGATCGTTCCCCCTATGATGGGGATTCTTTCCAACGCCAACGTGGCGGTGGTGGCCGGGCTGGGGGGCTGGCTCACGGTGTTGGGCCGGGCCAGCGTGGGCACGATCGCCGCGTTCGTGAGCTATTCCCGGCAGTTTGCCGAACCCTTGCGGATGCTCGGGGATTTGTACAACCAGGTCCAGGCGGCCCTGGCCGGCGCCGAACGCATCTTCGCCACGATGGACACCCCCGGCGAGCCCGAGGATCCGCCCACCGCCGTCGAACTCCCCACCCTTGAGGGGCATGTGGAGTTCCGCCACGTGAACTTCAGCTACGTCCCTGGGGTGCCCGTGCTCAAGGACGTCACCTTGGAAGCCCAGCCCGGGCAGATGATCGCCTTGGTGGGGCCCACCGGGGCGGGGAAGACCACGATCGCCAGCCTGCTGGCCCGGTTCTACGAGGTTGAAGATGGGGCCATTTTCCTAGATGGGATCGACATTCGGAATGTCAAGCGGCGCAATTTGCGCCGCCAGATCGGCATCGTCCTTCAGCAGACGTTTTTGTTCGCTGACACGGTGATGGAGAACATCCGGTACGGAAGGCTGGAGGCCACCGACGAGGAAGTGATCGAGGCCGCCAAGCTGGCCAACGCCGACCAGTTCATCCGTCGCCTTCCTCAGGGGTACCACACTGTGCTCACCGAGCGGGGGGCCAACCTGAGCGAGGGCCAGCGGCAGCTCCTCGCCATCGCCCGGGCCATCCTCGCCAACCCCCGCATCCTCATCCTCGACGAGGCCACCAGCAGCGTGGATACCCGCACGGAGATGGCCATTCAGGAGGGCCTGCGGCAACTCATGAAGGGGCGGACAAGCTTCGTGATCGCCCACCGCCTGTCCACGATCCGCACCGCCGACCAAGTGCTGGTTATCGACGGGGGGAGGATTGTGGAACGGGGAAGGCACGAGGAACTTCTGGCCCAAAAAGGCCTGTACTGGCGCCTGTACACCGCCCAGTTCCGTCACCTGCTGGCTACTCCTTCGCTTCCCGCGTCGTCGGGGTGATCGGGCCAGCTATACTCCCAAGCTGTGCAGACGGTCATCGGTCTAGAGATCCACGTGCAACTTTCCACGCGCACCAAGCTCTTTTGCCCTTGCCGGGCCGACTACTTTGAGGCCCCGCCCAACACCCTCACCTGCCCGGTGTGCCTGGGCCTCCCTGGGGCGTTGCCGGTCCTCAACAAGCGAGCGGTGGAACTGGCTCTGCGCATTGCCTTGGCCCTGGGGTCTGAAGTCCGGGAGCGCTCGGTGTTCGACCGCAAAAACTACTTCTACCCCGATCTCCCCAAGGGCTACCAAATCACCCACCACGACGAGCCTTTGGCCCGCGGGGGCCGGTTTACCTTCTTCGTGGACGGCCACGCGCGCACGGTCCGCATCCGCCAAGTGCACCTGGAGGAGGACGCTGGCAAGCTCGTGCACGTGGGCGACGGAGCCTTGGTGGACTTCAACCGCTGTGGGGTGCCGTTGGTGGAAATCGTGACCGAACCGGACTTCCGCTCAGCCAAGGAAGCCCGGGCCTTCTTGCAGGAGCTGCGGACGCTGTTGCGCCACCTTGGGGTCTCCTCCGGGGACATGGAGAAGGGGGCCGTGCGCTGCGATGCCAACCTCTCGGTCCAAGTGGGGGACCGGCCGGGCACGCGCACGGAGATCAAGAACTTGAACTCCTTCCGGGCGGTGGAGCGAGCCCTGCAAGCTGCGGAGGAGTACCACCGCGAACTCCTTGCGGCCGGAGAGACGATCGCCCAGGTCACCTTCGGTTGGGACGACCACGCCGACCGCCTGGTGGTTCAGCGCACGAAGGAACAGGCCCAGGACTACCGGTACTTTCCTGACCCGGACCTTGTGCCGCTGGTGGTGACTGCGGAGTGGCTGGCCAGGGTCCGCGCGGGGATGCCCGAGCTTCCCCGGGCCCGGGCGCTCCGCTGGCTGGAGCGGCACAAGCTCACGCCCGCGGAGGTGGAGGCCCTGTTGCCGGAGCCGGCGTTGGCCAACTACTTTGACCGAGTGGCCGGGGAGCTGGGAGATGGAAAAACCGCGGCCAGCTGGGTGTTGGCGGAACTTCGCCAATATTGGACGGGCGAGGAGCCTCCGCTGCCGGCTGAGGACCTCGTGCTTCTGATCCGCAAAGTGGGAGCAGGGGAAATCTCCCGCACCACGGGCAAGGAACTTCTGGCCGAGGCCGCCCAAACAGGAAAATCCTTGCCCGAGCTCTTGGCCCGCCCGGACCTGGTTCAACTCGGCGACGAACAAGCCCTAGTTCAGGTAGCCCAAGAGGTGATCGCTGCCCACCCCCAAGCGGTGGCCGATTTCCGGGCGGGAAAAGCTCAGGCCCTGGGCTTCCTCGTGGGCCAAGCCATGAAGAAAACCGAGGGCCGGGCCGACGCCAAAAAGCTCGGCGAAATCTTGCGCCGGCTTCTTTCCCCCTAGGGGAGGAACAGATTGGCCGGATCTTCCAACACGATCTCCGGGACTCCCTGGTAGAGCTTGACCTCGCCCATGGCCCGGACCGTGC
>CAKZKH010000229.1 GCA_937122485.1 uncultured bacterium
GAGCGTGAAGGGAGGGAAGTCCATGGGGATGGGCGAGGGATCACCGTCATCCACATGGATGGAGGCCCAAGTTGTTCCTTCCCGACGCACGGTCACCGGCGAGGCATAGACGTGGATCGGCCGCTCGATCCACACAACCAGGTTGGCGAGTACCCCACTGAACGGGTCAGCGGCCCGCAACGTCACCATCTCCCAGCGGGGTCCGTGGGCGTAGTACTCCGGGACCGTCCAGCTCCAGGTGCCGCTCTTCCAGCTCGTGCCTTCCGCGTCCATGCCCTCGCCCGTGATCGCGAGATCCCCGGGCCCACAGACCTTCGTCAGCGTGATCGCGTCGCCATCGGAGTCGGTGGCGGTGACCGTGGCACCTGTGGACTCACCGGGCCGGCTACGAACCTCTGACCGCCAGACTGCCACCTCCGGCGGCGTGTTAACCTAACCCTCCTTGGAGCTCCATCGCAGGGAAACGCTAAAACCGTAGGAATCCGTAACCTTCACCACAAAAGAGCCCACTGCGGACTCGGAAGATGGCCGAAAGACCACAACGAAGTGGGTCGTGCAAGGATCACACCCCCAGCATTTCAAGGGGAGATCAGGGATTGGGAGGATAGCCTCCCCTCCCACAACGGAGTGCACCTCGACCAAGAACCGCTCACCGCAATCCCTATCGGTGACGGTGAACCACAAGTCGCATTCACCGTCCCTCAAAACCACTTGCTCCAATGCCAGCCGCGGGGGCACACGCTGCGAGCCAATGGGAATCCTCAAAACGGCTTTCTTACGACAACGGTCTTCCGCCAAGGCTTCGAGGTAGGCCTCATCCGGCCTGAATACCACGTCCGTCGACAAGTAGAACGTTGCTGCCTTGGCGTAAGGAGAAACTCTCTCCCTTTTGCCAGGCATTACCTGGACCCCCTTAGGTACCTTAGTAATGCTAATGTTGACGATATCGTCGGCCCCATTGTTGTCGGTGACAATGAGCACAAGCGCGGTTGTCTCCCCTTTGGCGAGGTGGAAATAGCGCGGACCGGCCAGGGTGGGGGGCTCGTTGGCCAAGCACCTTTGCTCGTCGCCTGTCCCGCAGGAGGCCACGGGGCTGCTCCAGACCTCCATCTCGAACTGCGACCACGCATAACCGACGCTCAAGAGCCCTCTTCCCACGCGTACCCCCAACGTCCACGAGGAACTCACAGTGCTGCCACTGACCTCATGTTTGGCCCAACACCTAG
>CAKZKH010000230.1 GCA_937122485.1 uncultured bacterium
TGGCAGGCCAATGGAGCTCACCTTGGGTGTGGGCTGGGGCCTGGGTGCTGGTGGAAGCTGCCCGGGCCGCCGGGCCCCTGGGGTTCACCTTCGGTTCTGTGCCTCCGGCCCTTGTGGGCTCACCGTTCGTCTCTGCAGCGGCCTGGGGCGGTCCTGGGGTTCTCACCCTGGCCGTGATTTGGACCGCGGGGTGCTTGGCCCAAGGTGTGAGGTCCTGGCGGTGGCTTCCCGCAGCTCTTGCTGGTCCTGGGATCCTCACCATCCTGGCCTTTCTCCCCAACGGGAGCGAGCCTCGGGCCAGCCTCCACGTTTCCCTTGTTCAGCCCAACATCCCCAAGATCGAGCAGATCGACTACAGTCGCCTCGATGAGCACGAGGCCAAGTACCGACGGCTCCTGGCCCAGCTGCCCGTGCACACCGACCTCATCGTCGTTCCGGAGAACGCTCTTCCTTGGATCCTGGAGGACCCGGAGTACCTGGACCTCTTTGGCTCGGCGGCCCGGGAGGCCAACGCCGTGCTGCTCGTGGGCACGGCGGAGTTCCGCCGGGCGGAAAACCGTTTCTACAACACGGTCCTGGCCTTGGGCGGTGGGGGAGGGGTCAAGGGGACCTACTCCAAGGTGCACCTGGTGCCGTTTGGAGAGTACCTGCCCTGGCGCCCGTTCTGGCGCAAGCTCGGACTGGGGCCCATTGTCGACCGGTTCCTTCCCTTGGACCAAACGCCTGGGGAGGCCGTGCGGCCGATTGGTCCCTACGGGGTCATGATTTGTTTCGAATCGACCCTTCCCCAGATCAGCCGAGAGCTTGTGCGGCACGGGGCGCGGATTCTCGTTACCCCCACGAACGACGCCTGGTTCGGGGCGACGCGTCTGTTGTGGGAACACTACGCCCTGGGGGCCCTGCGGGCGGCGGAGACGGGCCGGGTCTTTGTGCAAGCGGGCCAGACGGGCTTCTCCGGCGCGTGGAGCCCTCGGGGCAAGGAGCTCGGGCGCGTCCCTCCCTGGACCGAGGGAACCCTCACCGTAAGGGTCCCCACCTACAGCGGGTTCACGCCCTACGTTCGAACCGGGGACGGCCCGGTTCTGGGCCTGGCGGGCCTGCTGGTGCTCGTGGGGGTGGCCCTGAAAAAGAAGGCCCCGCCCAGGTGAGCGGGGCCCGGAGGTCGGCACAAACGCCCGAATCTAGGGAGTCAAGTCGATGTTCAGGGTTTCGGTGTCGGTCTGTCCGGCGTCGTCCGTCACGGTCAGGGTCACGGTGTACTCGACTGGGTCTGCATAGGTGTGGGGATGGTCCGTCACGGTGAGCGTGGGCGTGCTCAGGCCTGTTTGGGTGAAGCTGGTGTTGTCTCCGTAAGCGATGGTCCATTGCACGATGTTTCGGCCGGGGCCTGCTTGGGCCGTGAAGTCAAAGGTCACCGTGGGAGCCCCGCTTAGGTCAGCTGTGAAGGAGGTAATCTCAGGCGGGGGACTGGTCACGGTAACTGTTGCTGTGGCTGTGAGGTTCTGCGGAGGGGTGGAATCATCGGTCACGGTAAGCCTTGCCACGAACTGGCCTGGGTCGCCGTAGGTATGGCTACCCACAATGAAATTCCAAGTTTCGAAGTCGACGTCCGCCTCGTCATCCGGTGTTCCGTCTCCGTCGTAGTCGAGCGCGATGTGCTTGATTCTCCGGCCAGGCGCGGCCGCGATGTTGGCCC
>CAKZKH010000231.1 GCA_937122485.1 uncultured bacterium
GCCGGCGGTTTCCGCGTTGCGTTATGTGATGAGGAACCCTGGGGCCACGACCCGCGCGATCCGTCCCATGCCCGCAGCTTATTGTCAGTTGCGCTTGCCAGCAAGAGATACGGATGGTGTCCCCAGAACCAGAACCTGATGCCCCCAGAACCCCCGCGCTCGCTTGGGTCATCGGCACCTCCTCTGTTGGGTAACTCGAATTCTGAGGAACCGACACCCGGCCCGGTAACATCGTCACTGAGGCAACTCGGGGACTTGACAGGGCGGAGCTCGCATGCTATAGAATAGTAAGTCGGATTAGCAGAAGGAGGGGCGAGTGCGACGCAGGGTTGTGCTTGGCCTGGCGGTTGGCGGGGTGCTTCTTCTGGGGGGATGCCTGCCTCGGGACGACGCGGGTTGCCCGGCTTGTTCCGGAGGGGGGCCGCAGGTGGGGCTTGACCTCGGATTGGAGAGGGTGGATCAGGGGACGAGTAGCGGCATCCGTGACGCGCGGCAAGTCGTGGTACGGGATGCTGCGACCTGGGCAGCTCTATGGCAGCAGCACACCGCAGGTGCACATCCTCCGCGTCCGCTTCCGGAGGTGGACTTCCTCCGGGAGATGGTCCTTGCGTTCTTCCTCGGGGAGAGGCCGACTTCGGGCTACAGCGCCCACATCACCGACATTGTTCTGCATCCTGACCACATGCTGGTCCGGGTTCGAGTGGGCGCTCCGCCCCCCGGTACGGTCGTGCTCCAAGTCCTCACTCAGCCCTACGACATTGTGCGCGTTCCGCGGTCTGGCGTCCCGGTGCAGTTCGCTGTTGGACAGGCTTGGCCGCGATGACCAGCCCGCGCGGCAGGCTGGTCTCTGTCTGGTGGGGCGGCCCCTGCAAGGAGCGGGCGAGTCCTCCTGCGGGGGGGTGTTCAGCGGTGAGGTGGCCGGTGTCGAAGCCGGGCGGGTGGCCTCAGAACGTGGGTTGGGAGGGCAGCGTCCCGTGTCTCGCGAGTTCCCGAGGTGTTGGGCTGGCTCTGGGGGCGGTGCCGAGGGAACTACGGCTGCAGTACCACCCGAGCCGCCTCAGAGGGAAAGGGAGGTGATGCGGCGGGAGTGCAATCGATGGAAGAGTGGTGGAGAGAAGAGTGAGTTCAGCCAGTCAGGATTGCGTCGAAGAACATGGACAGAAGGGGGGAACAATGGGTAGGAAGGCAAGCATTGGCGTCATTTCTCTGGTTGCAGCAACGCTGTTTCTTGGAGGGTGTGGGATCTGGGGGGGGCTGTTCTCGACCCAGGATAAGCTCGACGGCAGCGCGGAGATATGGATTGAGCCAGGGGCATTCTCCGAACCCGGGCTGCAGCCCCTCGCGCTGGGTGACGAGAGCGGGGCGCCCAAATACATCCCGGGCCAGCTCGTCGTGAAGCTGAAGACGGGGAGGTACTCGGATGCGGCCCTCCAGTCCCTGAGCTCTCGGCATGGGGTTCAGGTCAGGGGGCGGATCAACCCGCTGCGGCTCGCCCTGGTGAGCCTCCCGGCGGGTGGAGACCTCGAGGAGGCCAAGGCGAAGCTGCTGGCCGACCCGGACGTCGAGTCGGTGGGGCTCAACTACGTGTACGAGCTCTTCGGTACCGCATCGGCTGTGGTCGAGCCCAAGCACATTACGAACGATCCGCTCATGCCGCTCCGGCAGTGGGGCCTGTTTGCCATTCGCTTCCATGAGATCGCCGCCTCGGTCCTCCCCAGCAGCGCACCGATGATTGCGGTGGTGGACACAGGCGTTGACTACAACCATCCTGATCTCAAAGGGAAGGTGACCAAGGGGCCCGACTACGTCGATGGGGACATGGACCCGATGGACACCACCGGCCACGGGACCCACGTCGCAGGCATCGCTGCAGCACTGACGGACAATGGGGTTGGAGTTGCGGGCGTCTCTGGGCGCAGCGCGGTCTTGGCCATTCGTGTCGGTAACTACTGGATCCCCACATTCGCCGGGGCGGCCGGGATCGTGTATGCGGCCGACCAGAGCGCAGTGAAGGTGATCAACCTGAGCTGGGGCGGACCATACCAAGACCTCTACATCCCTGATGCCATCCAGTACGCTGCAGTGACGAAGGGGAAGCTCGTTGTGGCTGCAGCAGGGAACTGGAACACGGTTGCCCCGATGTACCCAGCCGCGTATCCGAACGTCCTTGCCGTGGGAGCTACTGAAGCCTACGGCTCGAGTTGGTGTCCCAGACAGGTGGACGTCAGGAAGGCCTGCTTCTCGAACTACGGGCCCTACGTCGACATAGCTGCTCCCGGTTTCTGGATCTTGTCGACGGTCCCGGGTGGCGAGTACGGGGCGTACAGTGGGACGTCCATGGCGGCCCCATACGTCGCCGGGGCGGCGGCCCTCGTGTGGGGAAAGTGGCCGACCCTTACCCGCCAGCAGGTCGGAGATCTTCTTGTTTCCACGGCGCGGCCAGGGATTGCCGAAGATGCGTGCGAGGGACACGCGTTCCCGTCTGAGGTTGGGCACCTCGACGTGTATGGCGCGTTTGCCGCCCGGATGGCCATGCCGCCCGCAGGTGGAGCCCTCCTTGGCCTTGTGGTGGACGCCAACACCGGGCTCCCCCTTGGCGGGGCCACCGTGACTGCGAAGTCGGGGACGATCAGCCGGTCCGCCACCACGCGATCCGACGGGACCTTCACCATCACCAGCCTGCCCGAAGGTTGGTACAAAGTCACCGCCTCGAAGTCAGGGTACATCACCACAACCGACGAGACCCGCTGGTGTAACGAGGCTGACTGGTGGGTCGATGACGGTTGTTTGGAACTCCTCCCATTCATCGCCTTGCCCCAGAACCAGGCGGCGGATGTCTACACGGTGGTCCTGGAGTGGCGTGGCTGGTGCGACATGGAGGACCTAGACACGTACTTGTGGCTGCCCGGTGCCCTGCCCCCGCGGAACCGGTACATGGTTTTCTGGTCTGACAAGGGGAACCTGAACGTCCACCCGTTTGCCCGGCTGCTCCGGGATGAACCGGGGCAAATGCCGTGGCGGCCGTGGGGACCTCTCTCTGTGGAGGCTCTGACCTTCCGGGCCAGGTACACAGGGACCTACACGCTCGCGGTCCACGATTTCTCCGGCTGGGGCAACTGGTGCTGCTCCGATGCCGTGGTGCGGCTCTACCGGGGCACGACGCTGGTGGGGACCTACTCCGTGTGCTGTGCGCAAGGAAGCGGTCTGTGGTGGAAGGTGTTCACCGTGGCGGGGACCACGGTCACAGGCATCAACCAACTCACCTCGGAGTTCCCTGGTCCGTATGGCTACGATGCCTTCGTGAGTGCTTCCCAGCGCAAACCGGCCTACAGCGGTCCTGAAATCCCGGACCGGGAGTTCAAGTACATCCCGCGTTAGGGAGAGGTCGTGTTGGGAACTGGGGGGGCTGGCCCCCCCCAGTTTGTTCAGCACGCAGCACAGACGGCCCGGTCGCGTCCTGCGAAGCGGCGTGGGCGGGGTGCGTGGTTGGCGAGTTGTGGCAACCCAGGCGAGCCAGGAGCGATCACGTTGTTCGGGACCTCGGGGGAGGGACTGAGCCCTTGAGGGCCTCGCGTAGGGCAACCGTCGTGCCGCGGCAGGCTTCCTATCATGAGGCAATCGTCAAGCCAAGCCATCCGGCGGGAGGACGGGTCGCACGTCTTCCGGGTCCCGGGGGCACTGGGGCCCGGGTCCTGGCGATCGGGACAGGTGT
>CAKZKH010000232.1 GCA_937122485.1 uncultured bacterium
GGGGAACAGGAGGGCCCCCCTCCAATTGGGTATACGTACCCGCCTACCCGTGCCCCCACAAGAGAGGAGATTTGGAACGCCACCACGTTGAAGGCGGCGAGGGCCACGGAAGCGACCTGAGGCGGGGCGGCACCTGCAACCGACCCCACGCTGCCGGCCAGAAAGGTGGCAAACCCTACCCCCTGGAGAAGCTGAACCGCCAGGATCCCCGAGGCTTGGGCGTCTTCGCTCTCAGAAATTCCAGGAGGCGCACATCGCCATGCTGGCGGCCACGAGCGTGGCCCAGCTCACCCGGTGGCGCCCCGATGCACGGCTTAGGACACCGGGATCGCCGTGCCCACCTCCGTGGCCCAGGCTAGGCGGCCTTCACCCAGCGCCGGCTCGTTGACCTAGAGGCTCAGGAAGTCGTTGCTCGTCCCCAAGCACTTGCGGCGACAACGAGGCCCGCGACGGCTGCGATGCGCCCGACCATCCACGGATCGATCCCCACGTGGTGGAAGTGCAGGCAGAAGAAGGGGATCCCGTGGGCCGAAAGCAGGGAGTTGGGCCTTTCGGCCCGTCTCAGGCCCCGCGTGTCAGTCCCTTGGGGCGGTTCGCCGCGAGCGAGGAGATCGGGCGGTGTTCCTCACCGGGATGTGCCAGGCGGTGCTCCCTGCCCCCCTTACCCCCGGTGGCTGGCCGAAAGTCAGGAAGTGGCTCCCGTTGGTCGGGGAGGTTACCTAGGCCCCATAGGAAGCAGCTTCCTCGGACGAGGGCGGGTGAAGGCCCTACCCGGATGGGTGGATCTCGAGGGCTACCTCCTGAGGAGCGCAGAGGGTCTTGCTCACCAAGCACTGACCCACGAAGGCCTTGGCCTTTTCTCGTTTTGCTGCGGGCAGGCCGGGGAACTTCACGTGCACGCGAAAGGCCTCCAAGCTCATGGGGGGATCGCCCATCTCCGCTGTGGCCGTGACCTCAATGCCGTTGGGGCTCAAGCCCTCGCGGAGGGCAAACATCTTGGCGTAGATGCCCGAGCACGCGGCCAGGGCCCCCAGCAGAATTTCCGGCGGGGTCGGCCCGAGGCCTTTGCCCCCTTTATCCGCAGTAAGGTCGGCGATCAGCCTGTACCCCCGCATGTGGACCTCAAAGCACATCCCTTCCTTCCCCACGGCTTTCGCTTCCAACTTCGGCATCCTTTCTCCTTTCTCAGCCAAGTCTAGCTCGGCGCAGAAGGTTGGCGTTTGTTACCACGCTGACCGAGGAAGTGGCCATGGCCAGCTCGGCAAGCACCGGGTGCATCCATCCCATCACGGCCAAGGGGATCATGGCCACGTTGTAGAAAAACGCCCAGAACAGGTTCTGGCGAATTGTGCGGAACGTGGCCCGGGAGAGTCGCACCGCCTCAACCAAAGCCCGCAGATCACCCCGCACCAACACCACATCCCCGGATTCAATGGCGATGTCCGTCCCAGTGCCCAGGGCAATGCCCACGTCGGCCCGGGCCAGAGCCGGAGCGTCGTTGATCCCATCCCCAGCAAAAGCTAGGGAACCGTACCTCCCCCGCAGGACGTCGACAAGCGCGGCCTTGCCTTGGGGCAGAAGCTCGGCGTGAACCTCGGTGATCCCCGCGGCTTGGGCTACAGCTTCGGCGGTGGAGCGGTTGTCCCCGGTGAGAAGCACCACATGCAGGCCCAGTTCCTTGAGTTTTTGGATCGCCTGGGGAGCTTCGTCCTTGAGGGAATCGGCGAGCTTGATCGAGCCCGCGAGTTTTCCGTCCAAGGCCACGAACACCGTAGTGTGGCCTTGGGTGTGGCCCTCCAGAGGGCTTGGCACATCCAGGCCGGTTTCGCCAAGGAAGGCCCGGGAACCCAGAGCGATCCGGTGGCCATCGACCACGGCCAACACGCCCTTGCCTCGCTGGGCCTGGAATTCCTGGGGCTCGCTCAACTCCAACCCCTGCGCTTTGGCGTACTGCACGATGGCCTTCCCCAAGGGGTGCTCGCTTCCCAGCTCTGCAGAGGCCGCAAGCCTCACCACCTCCTGGGGCTGGAGACCGTTGTGGGGGACCACGTCGACTACTTCAGGGGTTCCGCGGGTGAGGGTCCCCGTCTTATCGAGCGCCAAGACACGGACGCCCCGCAGAGCTTGCAAGGCGGCTCCATGGCGGAAGAGGATGCCCCGGGCCGCACCGAGGCCTGTGCCCACCATGAGGGCTGTGGGCGTGGCCAGCCCCAAGGCGCAGGGACAAGCGATCACCAGTACGGCCACAAACGTCAAAAGGGCAAGGGAAAATGCGCTCAACTCAAGCTGGACCCAAGGGAGGAAGCTTCCAAAACCCAGCAGGGTTCGCATGAAGTCGGGAATGGAAAGCCAAAGAACAAGGCTCACCAGGGCCAACCCCAGCACCACGGGCACGAACACGGCCGTGACGCGGTCAGCCAGCTCCTGAATGGGCACCTTGGAGCCCTGGGCTTCCTCCACGAGGCGAATGACCTGGGCCAAAAAAGTGTCCTTGCCCACCCGGGTGGCCTGGACTTTGAGGAACCCGTCGAGGTTGACCGTGGCCCCGAGGACTTCGTTGCCCGGGGTTTTCTCCACGGGCATGGGCTCGCCGGTGGCCATGGACTCGTCCACGGCGCTTGCCCCCTCGAGGACCACGCCATCGGTGGGGATTTTTTCGCCCGGGCGGACGAGCATGACATCGCCCACCTGGACCTCGCTTACGGGCACCTCGAGCTCTTCGCCGTCGCGGAGGACGCGGGCCGTTTTGGCTCCCAGGGTGAGGAGGCGGCGGATAGCTTGGGAAGCGCGGCCGCGGGCCCGGGTCTCGATGTACCGACCCGAGAGGTGAATGGCCATGATCATCGCTGCCACGGGAGCGTAGTTGGGAACAGGCAAGACAAAGGAGAGGGGCCCTGTGGCGAACGATACAGCCGTGCCCAAGCCGATCAACGTGTCCATGTTGGCGAACTTGTGCCGCACTGCAGAAAGCCCGCTGCGGAACGTGGGCAGGCCCGCAATCAAGGCTGGGAGGGCCAGGACAACCATGCCCAGCTGGTGGGCGAGGTGGCTGGGCCAAGCAAGCCCGACGACGATCTCCGGGATCATCCAGGCGATGAGGGGCACTGTCCCCGACCAAGCGAGGGCCATGCGTCGGCGGGCCGCCCGGACTTTGTCGTCCCTGTCCGGCGCAAACCCAGCGAGGTCAAGGCTGAGCACCTTGTACCCAGCTTGGGCCACGGCCCGCTCCAATTCCTTGAAGCCCACCAAGCCCGCGACGTAGCTCACCACAGCCTTGTCGGTAGCCAAGTTCACTGAGGCTTCAACCACGCCGGGCACTTCAACCAAGGCTTTCTCCACGCGGGAAGCGCAGGCAGCGCAATGCATGCCCTCCACTTTGAGGGCGATCTTCTCTTTGGGAACTTCGTAGCCCGCTTCTTCTACGGCTCGCACCAGCTCTGGCCAAGTCACCTTGCGGTCCAGCTCCAGGTGGGCCTGTTCGGTGGCCAGGTTCACGTGGACTTCCCGAACGCCGGGGACGCGACGCAGGGCGCCCTCCACCCGGGCCACACAGGCCGCGCAGCTCATCCCGTGGATTGGCAGGTTCAAGGTTTTCCGCACAAGCGCCTCGCTGGGTCTATCTTGTCAGGGGAGCTGTGGAAGTTCCAGGGAACTCCCCGAGGCAACCGGGGGAGAAGGCCCCACGCACTTGGGATCTCAGGACCTCACCCTAAGGCTCAGGCTGCGGGGTGGTTAGGGCATGGGGAGGTCCGAGGATTTCGGCGAGGAGGATGGCCAAGCGCGGATCCTTTTGCAAAGTTTCCCGCACCAGCTGTATGGTTTTCATCGGCGGGCTCCCGGCGGGGCGGGCGGTTCTTCAGGGCCCTTGGGCGGGGCCTCTGGTTTGGCCAGGCTTTCCCGCATGGCCGTGTCGGCCTGGATGTTGCGCAGGCGGTAGTAGTCCATGATGCCCAGCTGTCCTTTGCGGAACGCTTCGGCGATGGCGCGAGGGATGTCGGCCTCGGCTTCCACCACCGCGGCCCGGCGCTCCTGGGTGAGGGCCACCATCTCCTGCTCGCGGGCGATGGCCATGGCCCGCCGCTCCTCGGCCTTGGCCCGCGCCACCTTGAGGTCCGCCTCCGCTTGGGCGATCTGGAGCTCGGCTCCAATGTTGCGGCCCACGTCCACGTCGGCGATGTCGATGGAGAGGATCTCAAAGGCCGTTCCGGCATCGAGGCCCTTGGACAAGACCAGCTTGGAGATGGAATCGGGGTTCTCCAGGACTTCCTTGTGGGAGTTGGCCGAGCCGATGGCGGAGACGATGCCCTCGCCCACGCGGGCGATCACGGTGGCCTCGGTGGCCCCGCCCACGAGGCGTTCGAGGTTGGCCCGCACGGTGATTTTGGCGATGGCCAAAAGTTCGATCCCGTCTTTGGCCACGGCCGCCACCTTCGGGGTCTCGATCACCCGGGGGTTGACGCTCATGGCCACGGCGTCGTAGACGTCGCGGCCGGCCAGGTCAATGGCCGCGGCGCGCTGAAAGCTCAAGGGGATCCCCGCTTTGTCCGCGGAGATGAGGGCCCGCACCACCCGCTCCACGTTGCCCCCGGCCAGGTAGTGGGCCTCCAAGTCCGAGACCGTAAGTTTGATCCCCGCTTTCCAGGCTGCGATCATGGGGTTGATCACCCGGTAGGGGTTCACCTTGCGCAGGCGCATGCCCACGAAGGTGATCGGCCCCACCGGGACCCCGGCGGCCAACGCCGAAATCCAAAGCCCCACAGGAACGAAGTAGAAAAAGATCCACAGCACCAACACAGCCAGGACGATCAACACAATCCAACCGATGCCCCACTCCACGGCTAACCTCCTTCGGCCCTGCGCACGACCTTGCGGTAGCCCTCATCGCGGATCACCACGATCGGGCTCCC
>CAKZKH010000233.1 GCA_937122485.1 uncultured bacterium
CGGTGGTGGTGGAGTACGAGGAAGAACGGGCTGCGGACGTGGTCGTAGTCCTTGACGTTCGAGCCCGGGCCTACCGCGTCGCCCAAGCCCCGGAGCTCCTGGACTACGCGGTTCGGGGAGCGGCGGCCCTCACCCAGTTCTTCATTTCCCAAGGGCACCGTGTGGGCCTTCTCATGTACGGAGCGTACTTGGACTGGGTGGCCCCCGGGTATGGCCGCCGCCACGGGGACCGCCTCCTGCGGGAACTGGCCCGAGCCCGCTTGGGCACCTCCGAGGCCTTCGCTGAACTGGGGCGCCTGCCCGCTCAGCTCCTCCGACCTGGTTCACAAATGGCCCTGGTTTCCCCCCTTCTCCCTGGGGACGAGCAGGATTTGGGGGCCCTGGTGGCTCGGGGCTACAAGGTCCTGGTCCTTGTGCCCGACCGCCTTCCTCTCGAGGCCCGAGCCGCAGGCCAGGGGAGGTTCGCTGAGCTAGCCTGGAAGATCATGGCCTTGGAGCGCGACGTGTCCTTTCGGCGCCTGTACACCACGGGGGTTCGCCCCCTGATCTGGGACGTTCGCTACCCCTTGGCCCCTCAAGCCCGGGCCGCCTGGAAACGGATGCGATGATCCTCTCTTTCCTGGGATGCCTGGCCGGGTGCGCCTTGAGCTGGGCAGGACTGGGATTCCCCCGCGAACCCCTGGCCGCCGCTACACTCCTTGTTCCGGGTTTGTGGGGCCTTGGTCTTCTTTTTCGCCGTCGGGGTCTGCTCAACTGGGCCTGGTTCCTGGGAGTGGGACTGGCCAGCGCTACTGCGGCTCAGGGCGATCTGACCTGGGGCCTCGGGGCGATGGGTGCGTTTCTCTGGAGTTGGGACCTCGGTTGGGTCGAAGTTACGTTGACCGCCACCGACCCTGGCCGGCTCCCCAGGTGGATCCAGCATTACGTAGCCCGGCGAAGTGGAGCCATCGCGGCTGTTGGCTTGGGCCTCGGCTGGGGGTTCAGTCAGCTCCGCTTGGGCCTGCCCTTCTGGGTTCTGGTGGCTTTGGCCCTCGTCTTCTGGGCCGCGGTTTTCTTCTTGATCCGAGCGATCCGCCTGTTCTACGGGGAGGGGGGCGAGACCAAGGGAAAGCGGTCCTCGTCCCGGCCGATGAGGTAGGGCCAATCGAAGATCCCGTCGTTGTTGAGATCTGGGGCAGTGAAACCGGCCCAGAAGTTGCCCTTGACCCCGTCATCCCAACTGGCTCCTCCGTCCGAGCGGGCCGGAACTTGGCACCCCAGGATCGTGTTCCGGGCAATCGTCAACCTCTCGGTGTACATCTCCACAAGGATCCCAACGTCGCAGTGGGCCACGATGGAACCCACAAGGAGGGAGTCCCGCG
>CAKZKH010000234.1 GCA_937122485.1 uncultured bacterium
AAGCTCACGGAAATTCGACTGGTCTCCCAGGTGTGGCGAGGGATTCCTTGGCACCACCGGATCATGCTGGCCGAGCCCCACCGCCCGGAGTTTGGCGACGTGGTCATCCTCTACGTGTCAGGGGACCGGTCTGCGCTGGATTCCAGCCTAGCCCTGGCCGCAGCCATGGAGGCCGGCATGCCCGTGGCCGTGCTCAGCGACGTCCCCAACCAGCCCCTGTTTGGGCGAAGGGAAGATGCCCTCATTGCCTACACCTTTGAGCGCTACGCGGAAAGTGGCGAAACGGACTGGCCGCTTCTTTTCCCAATGACCCGCAGCGCCCTGGCTGCCATGGAGGCCATCACCTCGTGGATGAGGGAAAGCGGGCGCGACGTGCGAGGGTTTGTCGTCACCGGTGCGTCCAAGCGCGGCTGGACCTCCTACCTTGCCGCAGCGGCCCGTCCGGACGTTGTGATCGGCCTGGTCCCCATGGTGTACGAAGCCCTGGACATGGCCTCCCACATTGCCCACCAGTTGGCGTTCTGGGGGAAGACCTCACGAATGATTGAGGACTACCAGCCGTTGTTTGGGTTCTTGGAGACCCCCGAGGGGCAGGCACTGGCTCAGGCGGTAGACCCCTATGCCTACCGCCATCGCCTGACCATGCCCAAACTGGTGGTTCTGGGAAGCAACGATCCCTATTGGCCAGTGAACTCGGCCAACCTGTACTGGGGAGAGCTGCCGGAGCCCAAAGGGCTCGCCCGCTTGGCCAACGCCGGCCACAGCTTGGGGGACTGGATTCGCGTGGCAAGGATCGTGGCCACGTTTGCCCGCCTCGTGGCCGCAGGCCAACCGCTACCCCGCGTGGAGGCCGAGTTCGTAGAAGAACCCCAAGGGCTGAGGGTCACTGTTCGCACGACCGAGGCGCCCGCAGCCGTCCGCCTCTGGGTTGCTTCCGACCAAGTTCAAGACTTCCGGGGCGCCCTGTGGACCGCCTCGCCCCTCCTCCCCGCGTCACCGGCCGAGGCCCTGGTCCCCTGGCCCACCTCCGGTTACCGCGCGGTGTACGCCGAGGTGATCTTTGACCAGGGAGGTCGGGAGTTGGCCCTGGCCACGGGGGTGGCCGTGCTTGCTCCCCGCTGAACCGAACAGGGACCGGCGGGCTATATAATCCTCCCGTGGCCGTCCAGAATCGGATCCGCAAGGTCCAGAAGCGGGACCGGTCCCTTGTCCCCTTCGATCAAGGCCGGATCGTCCACGCCATTCTGCGGGCTGCCCGGTCGGTGGGCGGATTCGCCCAAGACCTTCTCCCTGGGGTGAACGATCGCCTGTTCTCCTTTGGCGACGATGAGCACATCGCCACCTTCCTTTCCGACGTGGTGGTGGCGGTCCTCAACAACGACCCCCACCACTGGATCGCCAACTTCCCTCCCACGATCGAGGAGATCCAGGACACCGTGATTCACGTGCTGCGGTCGTTTGGTTTCGTGACCGTGGCCGACGCCTACGAGTGCTGGCGGTGGGGCAAGCACTGGGTCCGTGCGGGAGCCATCAGCCTGGACCAGTTCGTGGGCAACGGTTACCCCACCCCCTTCCACGAGGAAGTCCTGGCCTGGAACCGGGACCAGGGGTGCGACACGGTGGAGGGACTCAATCACATCGTAAGGTCCGGCAAGATCGCCGAGCTCATCCAGGTGGCCACGGAGCGGTACGAGCGCAACCTCGATCAGGCGGCGGCCAAGATCCTCCGCCAGGCAGAAAAGGGCCAACTTCAAATGATCTGGATCTCTGGGCCCTCCTCCTCGGGGAAAACCACGACCACGGTGAAGCTCACCCAGCGCCTGGCCCGGGAAGGGATGAAGTTTCTCATGCTCAACCTTGACGACTACTTCTGGCCGGTGGTGGAACACCCCACGGACTGGCTCAACGACCGCAATTTCGAGACCCCGGAGGCTTTGGACATTCAAACCCTCAACCGCCACCTCCGGGCCCTTCTCGAGGGCCAGACCATCGAGAAACCCGTGTACAGCTTCAAGGAAGGCCGCCATGTGGGGACCAAACCTGTGCGCCTCAGGAAGGGGCATATCTTGGTCCTGGACTGCCTGCACGGGTTCTACCCTCCCCTCACGGCGGGGATCGAACGGGAACGGATGTTTCGGGTGTACATCGAGGCGGCCAACATGCTGTATGCGGGAGATGGGAGCGACGAGCGCTTGACGCAGTTCACCGACGTGCGCCTGCTGCGCCGGATGCTGCGGGACGCCAAGCATCGCAACCACCCCCCCATGGGGACCCTGTTGCACTGGCACTACGTGCGGGCAGGGGAACTGTTTTCCATCATCCCGCTCATGGGTTTGGCCGACCACTGGGTCAACGGGGGCATGCCGTTTGACCTGGCCGTGCTCAAGCCGTTCTTCGTTCCGGATGGGATTTGGCCCCGGCCGGACGACCTTGCCCCCTACGACAGCTTCCTCGATGCCCGCATCCGCTACCGCCGGGTCAGCGCGCTTCTTGCCCAAGTGGCCGGGCTGACCCTGTGGGAAGTCGAGGACCCGCAGCTCATCCCTGGCGACCACCTCGTGCGTGAGTTCATTGGAGGCAGCACCCTCAAGATTCCTCACAACGAGTAGGCCGGCCGATTCTCAAGGCGAGCAGGGCCAACGCCGCGGCCAGGCCCCCTGCCACGATCAGGGGGCACTGCGGCCGAAGGTTGTACAGAGCTGACCCTGCCAGGGGACCCAGGGCTTGGGCCCCGTTGGCCAACACCAGCGTCGTCCCAAACACGGCTCCCCTCCGCGGACCCGCTTCCCGCCCGATCTGCGAGCGCAGAAGGGAGACCCCGACCCTGTCAGCACCTAGAAAGAGCAGGGCAGGGGCCAAACCCCACGACCCGGCGAGGAGGAGAGCCAGCCCCAGGGCCACGGTGCCCAATGCCCCGGCCATGGCCCACCCGCCGTGCCGATCCCCCAACCGGCCCAAGGGAGCCGCCCAAACCACCTCCCCGAACGCGATGGCGCTGCTTGCGGCCAGAATCCACGGCCGGCTCCACCCAAAAGCATCCTCCAAGTACGTGGGCAGAAACGGCCGCACCACCGAGCTCCCCCAGGAGGCCAGTACCAGGAGGAGGGTCCAACTCCACAGGCCCGAGCGCGACTGTTTCCCGGCTCCGCCTCCCGCGGGCACCGCCGGTCGCTGGGGCCGCATGAGGCCCAAGGTGAGGGTGGACAAAGCAAAAAAACCAAAAGCCAAAACAAAGAGCCCCCTCATCCCCAGGGAGGGCCACAGCCCCGCCCCCACCAAGGGAGAAGCGACCGCTCCCAAGGAGTAACCGGCGTTGGTGAGGGTGAAGGCTTGGGCCAGGCGGCTGGGGGGTACGGCGTCCGCGGTGTAGGCTTCCATGGCCGGCCACCCCAGGAAAACGGAGTACAGTAGCACGCCGGGAATGAGCTCGGCCCACGACCAAGCCCGAGCAAACAGAAGCGGCGCCCCTGTGGCCAGCCCCCACGTGACGAGCATGAGCCGCTTGCGCTCCCACCGATCGGCCAGCCAACCTCCGGGAACGAGGGTGACCGCCACCGTCCCAAACATAAGGGAGGAGAGAAAGCCGATCTCCCAAGCCCCGCCTCCCAAATCCCGCACGTAGTTGGGCCAAACGAACATGTACAGCATGGCCCCAAAGCTCCAAAAGAAGTTGGAGACGAAGAGGAGGCGCAGGTCGCGATGGCCCCGGATGAGGTCCCAGGTCCGCGGGCCCCTATTCCGGAACCACGTCAGAGACATCTACCTCCAGGCCTTGGTCCCGCAGCGCCCGCACAAACGGGTTGATCCCCACGGAGTCGCTGGCGATGTGCCCGGTCACCACCAGGTTCTTGCCTCTTCCCTCGTATTCGGCCCTCAGGCGCCGCACATCCCCCGGCTGGGCATGGATGTACAACACGGTGTTGATCCCGTGATCGAAGAATGCTTTGGCCACCGCGTAGCCCCCGTTCGTGCCCGCCCCGTGGGACACAAACGCCCGCCCCACACGGTTGTTCCACTGGCCCACCCAGCACGCGATCGGGGTTTGCGCATGCCGGAACTCCCCAAATCGGCGGCGCAGATGGTCCGCGAGGTCCGCCACCGTGGCTTGAGGGGGCAGTTCCCCCACAGCCCGGGCCAGGCGCTGCCGGCCGATCTCGTCCAAAGGCGTGTGGATGTTCATGAACGCCACCCCCACCCTGCGGGCCAGGGCCACCATCCGCAGGTAGTTGCGGGCGTGGGCCGTGATCTCCTCATCGAAAACCTTGTCCGCCACGGCCGTTTGAGCCACCGGGAGGGGTACCCCCGCTTGGACAAGGTAGTCCACGTGGCGCTGAAAAACTTGGGCGATGCCCAGCGAGGCTGTCCCCCCGGCCGGGTGGTGGGTGAGCACAAGGTCATACCCCCAGCTGCGGGCGGCGAGGAGATCGGCTTCCCCAAGGTCAATGCCTACCAGGACGCGCCGCACGTTCTCCCCTGGCACGTAGACCGCGGTGTCGGCCGGGACCTCGGATAGCCCCGCCAAGCGCAGGGAAAAATCGAGAATCTGCTGCGTGTTCAACCTGCCTCCTTGGAGGGGCATTCTACCGCTTGGCTTCGACCGCGGGCTTCGGGGCCTTAGCCTGAAATGGAGAGGCCCGGGTCCAATCCGGGCCAGGGGCGCCCCGGCTGCGGGCCCAGGGCACAAAGAGCTGGGCGAAGCCCCTGCTCAGCCTCCCTTGACCACGATCCGGCCTTCAACACCGGGCGAGACCGGGGAATGAGCGCTCAGGTACTCGGCCAGCACCTCGTAGTCCACGAAACCCAGGACTTCGCGGGACCGGGCCTCCAGGAACACGGTGTACCCGTCGCCCCCTTGGGCCAAGAAGTTGTTGGTGACCACCACGTACGTGGACTGGGGCCGCAACGGTCGCCATCGTTCCTCCTCCCACACCTCCACGGCCAGGATCCGCAATCCTACGGGTCGGCCCGGATCGAAGGTGTAGCGGAGGCCGGCCACTTGGGGGAACCGCCCAGCCCGGGCCTCGACCTGACTCACCCCATTTTCCAACGCCGCCCGGAGCTGCTCGCCTGTGAGTTCAAGGACCACAAGGTAGTTCCCGAAGGGGAGGACCTCCATGACCTGGCCGAGGGTGATGGGCCCCGGAGGAACCGTGGCCCGGATGCCCCCTCCGTTTTGGATGGCGACTTGGGCCTTGGCCGCGGAGGCCTTCCACAGCATGGCGTCGGCTACGAGGTTCCCCAGGTTCGTTTCCCCGGTGCGGACCCGGGCGCGGTCCCCATCCAAGGTCACCGTGGTCTCCCCCACGGTTTGACCCTTGAGGGCGGCAATTGCAGCCTGGTACCCCTGAAGTTGGGCCTCGATCTTGGGGTGGAACGGCATCTTCTCCACGGGGATAAGTTCCCCGTTCCAGGCCAGGAGGATTCCCGCCTCGTCGAAGATGACCTCCAACCGGCCCAAGTGGGTCCCGTATTCCCCGGCTTGAACGACGAGGGCCGGGACCACAGCGTCCTCCACCGACACCAAGTCCCGAATACGTTCCAACGTCTTGGGGCCAATCCCCTTGACCTTGAGCAGGTCGTCCACCGCGGCGTAGGGTCGCCCGTCGATGATGCGCTGGGCGTACACTGGACCAATCCCTGGCAGGCTCACCAGCTCCTCCAGGGAGGCCGTGTTCACGTTGAGGAGCTTTCGCTCCACCACCGTGGGGTACACAGCCGGCCGGGTGTGGGAGTGCCCCCCCACCACGATGTCGATCCCGGTCACCGACTGGACTAGCTCCAGATCCCGCTCCCACCCGAGGTGGGTCAAGGCCACCACGATCTTGACCCCCTGGGCCGTCAGCTCGGCCACCACGTTGCGCGCCGTGGCCACCGCATCGTGAATCCGCACGTTCGGCCCAGGATTGGAACTCCAGGCTGTGGTTTCCGTGGTCAGGCCCACCACCCCGACCTTCTCTCCCCCGACCTCCAGGATCACGTAAGGTCGGATTTCCCCGGCGAGGAGGGGTTCCCCTGAGAAGTCGAAGTTGGCGCAAAGAATGGGGAAGGACACGATCTCCGCCCAACGGGCCAGTCCGGACGGCCCCTGGTTGAACTCGTGGTTGCCCAGGGTCATGGCCGTGAAACCCATTTCCTCCAGGACCGCGGCCTCAGCTTCCCCTTTGAACAAGGTGTAGTACAGGGTCCCCATCACGGCGTCCCCGGCGTGGAGAAGCACCGCGTCCGGGACTTGGGCCCGGATCTCCTCCACCAAGGACGCCATCCGGGCTAAGTTCTCTAGACGGGAGTGGGTATCGTTGGTGTGAAGAAGGGTCAGCGTAAAGTTGGCTTGACCCCAAACGAACCCACCCAAGACCAGCAACCCAATGACCAAATGCACCAAGGATCTTCGCATGTGAACCCCCTTCTTAAGGAGAACGAACGCTACCCCCCAATTGCTTCCTGCTCTCACTTTCTTGCCCGCCTCTTGGCTCCCCTGGAAATTCTCGGCACTAGGGAGAGAAGAACAAGAGCCTTGCGGCCCCTGGTCGGAGAGGGCGGATTCGAACCGCCGACCTCATGGTCCCGAACCATGCGCGCTAACCGGGCTGCGCTACTCTCCGGCCACGCGATTCTACCCGATCAGCGCAAGAGCAGGAACCAGGTCCGACCTCCCCGCACCACGGTGAGGAGGACCTCTTCATCCTCCCTGAGTCCGGCCACCGTCTGCTTCCACTCGGCCAGGTTGGCCACGTCCGTTCGGTTTACGGCTACGATGACGTCCCCTTCCCGGACTCCGGCCCAGTAGCCTTTGGAACCCACGGCCACGGCCACCACGACCACACCGGACGTCTGGCGAAGGCTGTACTTTTGGGCAAGTTCAGAAGTGATGTCCTGGACCGTAAGCCCGAACTTCTCGGCCTTCTCCGCCGCCGGGGGGACCCCGGGGGCTTGGGCTTCCTCGGCGGGCCGCTCCCCCAGCACCACCGTGATGGTCATGCTCCGCCCGCCCCGGACGATCCCCAACTCCACCTTCTCCCCCACGGCCCGGTACATGATCTCCATCTGCAGGTCGTTGGCGTTGGTGATGGCCCGACCGCTCACGGCCACAATCACGTCGCCAGCTTTGACTCCGGCCTTGTCCGCCGGTCCCCCGGCCACAACCTCGGCCACCAGGGCCCCTTGACGCACCCCCAGCTGCCGCTCCATACCCGGAACGACGTCCTGGATGTACACGCCCAGCCAGGCCCGGGTCACCCTGCCGGATACAGCGATCTGGGCCATCGCTTTGAGGATCTCGTTGATGGGAACAGCAAAGTTGATCCCTTCGACGGCCACGCCGCTTTCGGTGGACCGGGCGATGAGGGTGTTCATCCCCACGACCTGCCCAAAGGCGTTGACCAATGGTCCCCCGGAGTTGCCGGGGTTGATGGCTGCGTCGGTTTGGATCATCCGGCGGAAGTACCCGGTCCCATCTGGCCGCGGCACATCCCGCCCCAGGGCGGACACGATCCCCAACGTCACCGTGTGGGACAGGCCCAGGGGGTTACCAATGGCAATCACCCAATCCCCGATCTCCAAGGCGTCCGAGTCCCCCAGCACCACGGGAGGGACATCCAGGGCGTCTTCCACGGCCAGCACCGCCAGGTCGAGCATGGTGTCCGTGCCCACCACCTTAGCGGGAAGGTCCTTGCCGGACTTGGCTGTGACCCGGATCGAGGTCGCATTCTCCACCACGTGGGCGTTGGTGAGAACGTAGCGTTTGCCCGCGTAGTCGATGACGAACCCTGAGCCCACCGACGTCACCTCCCGCTGGGGCAAGTCGAAGAACCGCCGGAAGAACGGGTCGTCGAAGAACTGGTCCCAGATGCTGGCAACGCGTTTGACCACCTCGATTTTCACCACGCCTGGGGCCGCTCGGGCGATGGCCGACTTGACCGCAGCTTGTCCAGAAGCCGCGATCGTTTCCTGTACAGAACTTTCCGTGGACTGAGCCACGGCCAAAGAACCCGAACTCACCGTCACGTGGCTGACCGTGAGACCCAAGACAAGGCCCACGGCCGCCAACCCCGCGAACAACAACGCAGCGCGCTTCATGGCACCACCTCCGGAAGAACTTAGCCGATCTTCTTTGAAGGGAGATTGTAGGTGTTGTGGAGGAGCGATGGAGGATGCTCGCCGCTGGCTCTATCATCCGCGGCGTGGCTACATCTCCACGCGTCATTGCCCTCCTTTCCGGGGGGCTGGATTCCGCCCTCGCCTGTGCCCTGACCCAGCGCCTGGGGTTCGACGTCGTTGGACTGAACCTGGCCACGGGTTTTTGCGTGGGGCAAGGCCGGTGCGAGACGGTGCTGGCCCTGGGGCAGAGGCTGGGGGTTCCCGTGCGTCTGTTGGACGTGGCCAGCGACTACATCCCCATCGTGCGGGCCCCCAAGCACGGCTACGGGTCGGCCATGAACCCGTGTCTGGATTGCCGGATTTTTATGGTGGGCAAGGCCAGGGAGGTGATGAGGGAGGAGGGGGCGGCGTTTGTGGTCACGGGCGAGGTGCTGGGCCAGCGCCCGATGTCCCAACACCGCAGGGCCCTGGACCTGGTGGCCGAGGAATCCGGGCTGGGGGAGCGGCTGGTGCGCCCCCTTTCGGGGAGGCTTTTGGGGCCCACGTTCCCAGAGCGGATGGGCTGGGTTCGGAGACAGGATTGGCTGGACATCCAGGGGCGGTCGAGAAAGCGGCAGCTTGCCCTGGCCCAGGCCTGGGGCCTAGGGGAGTTCCGCCAGCCGTCTGGGGGTTGTTGCCTTCTTCTGGAGAAGACCTACGCCTGCAGGGTCAGGGACGCCTTCCGCCACAAAGGCAAGGAGGCCCTCACGGCTGAGGACTTTGCCCTCCTTCGGTACGGGCGCCATTTTCGCCTTTCGCCGGCAGCCAAGGTGGTTGTGGGCCGTGACGAACAGGAGAACGCGGTGCTTGGGGGCTTTGCGCACGGGCGATGGCTGTTGAGCTTCCCAGAGGTCCCCGGCCCGCTGGCCGTGGTGGAAGGGAATCCCAGCCCGGAGGAGCTCGAGCTCGCTGCCGCCTTGGCCGCAAGGTACAGCGACGCTCCCCGCGAGGGCCCAGTGAAGGTTCGCCTTGCCCGCAACGACGAAGCCGAGGAGATCATGGTGATCCCCTTCGATCCCGCCGACCCCCGGATCAAGCTGTGGATGCTTGGGGAGTGAGGAAAGCCCTCAACGACGGGTGAGAGCGGGGAACGCTCCTGTTGAAGTGGGTAGCCACCGAGGTTGTCCCTCCGCCAGCTTCGCTGTCCACGTCAAGATGAGCTCGCCTGGGCTACGTTCGAGGTGGCAGGGTCTGGGCAAGCCGCTTTGGATACCGAACACAGCCGGGGCCTGACATCGTCCCAGTCGAGCCGCGTGGACAGAAGAACTGCAGGGGTAGGAATTTGCGTCCAAGGGGATCGCCACCGGGCTGCCGACGCAGGAGCGGCGCGGTTTACTTTGACCCATCCTACCTCAGGAGCGAACTCCCTGCGCGGTCACAATCCGATGGCAAACGCCCGGCATCGAGGAAGA
>CAKZKH010000235.1 GCA_937122485.1 uncultured bacterium
CCCCAGACTCGAGGACCTGGAGAAGGCCCAGGAGTTGGGTCGCCAGGTCGCCCAGGCGGTCAACGGAGCCGGGGGAGGATCCTGAAGGCCAGGACTTTCGCCCCCAAGGCACGTTTTGCCCTAGCTGGGAAAACGGCTACCATGGGTACGAAAGGAGGCAGTACATGGCGAGCAAGAAGCTGATGGACCTAATGAACAAGGCGATCGCCCGGGAGCTGCAGGTTTCCATCCAGTACATGTGGCAGCACGTGCGGGCCACGGGGGTGGAGTCCCTGGAGGTGACGGACAAGCTCAAGAAGATCGCCATCACGGAGATGAAGCACGCCGAGGAGATCGCTGAGCGGCTGGACTACCTGGGAGGGGAGCCCACGACGGAGCCGGCCAAGATCACGGTGGGCAAGAACCTCGAGGAGATGATTGACCTGGACATCAAAGCCGAGGAGGAGGCCATCGGGTTGTACAAGCAGATCATCAAGGTGGCGTTGGAAGAGGAGGACTACACGACCAAACGGCTGTTTGAGGAGATCCTTTCCCACGAAGAAGAGCACCACAACGACTTCCTCACCATGAAGGGCAAGTAAGGGGACGAGCTTCCCGGTCGGAGGTGTTGCGGTGGGGCCGTGCTGGGGACACCTGGCGTGGCCCCTTTTGCATGAGAGGAGGCCCTATGGTCAAAGCAGGGGACAGAGCTCCGGACTTTGAGCTTGTGGATACCCAGCGGCGGGGGGTGCGGCTCTCTGCGCTGCGGGGCAAAAAGGTGGTGTTGGCCTTCTACCCGGGGGCGTTCACCAAAGTGTGCCAGAAGGAGCTGTGCGCCTTTCGGGACATGATGGCCGAGCTCAACAAGCTGGAGGCCCAAGTGTTGGGGATCAGTGTGGACAGCCCCTTTGCCAACGCGGCATTCGCTGCCGCCAACCAAATCGAATTCCCTCTCCTTTCGGACTACACCCGGGCCGTGTCCAAAATGTACGGAGGTGTGCACGAGGACTTCGCCGGGCTCCAAGGCTTCTCCGTTTCCAAACGGGCCGTTTTTGTGATCGACAAGGACGGGAAGGTCCAGTACGCCTGGGTCTCGGAGGACCCGGGCCAGGAGCCGCCTTACCAAGAGGTCCAGGCGGTTTTGGCCAGGATTTAGACCATGGACCTCGTGGTGCGCGTTGCCGGAGCTGCCGGGCAAGGAGTACAAAGCCTAGGAGAGATCCTCGCCCGGGCGGTGTTCCGCTGCGGCTACTTCGTCCACGGGGAGTTCAGCTACCACTCCCGCATCCGCGGCGGGGAAAACGCGGTCACCGTCAGGATCAGGGATCGGCCAGTTTTTGCCACCTCCGAGCAGGCCGATGTCCTCGTGGCCCTCAACCAAGAGATGCTCGAGCTGTACCGACCATGGCTGCAGGAAAAGGGTTACCTTGTGGCCGACGAGCGCCTGATCTCTTCTGGGGAGAAGGCACTGACCCTTCCGGCCGAGGAGTGGGCAAGAAAAGAGCTCAAGCAGCCCCTGGCCGCAGGGGTCGTGCTTTTGGGCGCGGCGGCGCGGCTTCTGGGAATAAGTTTGGAGTCCGTGAAAAACGCGGTGGCCGAGGTTTTCGGGGAGAAGGCCGAACCCAACCTCCAAGCTGCGGAGATGGGCTACGCAAGATCGGACACGAAGCCCTTCATGGGCGGGCTCCCTTGTTTTGGCCGCGGGGAAACCATGTTCCTCACCGGGGGGCAAGCCGTGGGAGCAGGGGCAATCGCGGCCGGCTGCCGTTTCCTCGCTTCCTACCCTATGACCCCGGGAACGCCGGTCCTGGAGTTCTTGGCCCAAAACGCTCAAGCCTACGGGATCGTGGTCGAGCAAGCCGAAGACGAAATCGCCGCGATCAACATGGCTTTGGGCGCCTCTTACGCGGGCGCCCGCTCCATGGTCACCACCTCCGGCGGCGGGTTTGCCCTGATGGTGGAGGGCCTTTCTCTGGCCGGGATGATCGAAACGCCGGTGGTGATCCACATCGGCCAGCGGCCCGGCCCGGCCACCGGCCTTCCCACCCGCACAAGCCAGGAGAACCTCCTTTTTGCCCTGCACGCCGGCCACGGGGAGTTCCCCCGCTACCTTGCCGCCCCGGCCACCGCCGAGGACGCCTTCTACCTCACGATGAAAGCCTTCGAGCTCGCCGAAAAGTACCACGTGCCGGGCATCCTCCTCACCGACCAGTTCCTCGTGGACTCCTTCGTCGTCGTCCCAGCCCTGGATCCGGGGAAGGTGGCGGTGCAAAACCATTGGCTTTCGCCCGAGGAGCTCGAGAAAATGGAGCGCTACGAGCGGTTTGCCCTTACCGAATCCGGGGTTTCTCCTCGGGCTTTGCCGGGATTGTCCAAGCATTTGGTGTTGGTGGACTCCGACGAGCACGACTTCTACGGTCGGATCACCGAGGACTTGGGAATCCGCAAGGTCATGGTAGAAAAGCGTCTGAGGAAGGAACAGGGCCTGGCGAAAGAGCTCGAGGCACCGTGGACTTATCCCCAGGGTTCGCTCAGGGGCCGCACGGTGCTTCTTGGCTGGGGATCGACCTTCGGGGCCATCCGCGAGGCCGTGGAAATTCTCAACGAGAAGGAGGATGGCTACGCCCACGTGCACCTCCGGGAGCTCTCGCCCCTTCCCACGGAAGCGCTGGAGAGGGTGTGGAACCAGGCCAAGGAGGTCATCGCGATCGAGGGCAATGCCACAGGGCAGCTAGGGAAGCTGATCTCCGCCGACACCGGACTCCGTCCCCACCGCCTGATCGCCCGCTACGACGGAAGGCCGTTTACCTCAAGCGGCATCGTTCAGGAGGTGAGCCGATGAACCGCGAGGCCTACCTCACCGACGGCGTGGAGATCGCCTGGTGTCCAGGGTGTGGAAACTTCGCAATCCGCCAGGCCCTGGCCCGGGCATTGGGCATTTTGGAACTCCCACCTGAGCGGGTGGTGCTCGTCACCGGGATTGGGCAGGCTGCCAAAATCGCGCACTACGTCAACGTCAACGGGTTCAACGGGCTTCACGGCCGCACCGTGGCTGCCGCGGCGGGAATCAAAATGGTTCGGCCTGACCTTGTGGTCATCGCCGAGTCCGGGGACGGGGACCTGTACGGCGAGGGTGGCAACCACCTCATCCACAACATCCGCAGAAACGTGGACATCACGGTGATTGCCCACGACAACCGAGTGTACGGGCTCACGAAAGGGCAGGCTTCGCCCACCGCAGCGGTGGGGTACAAGACCCGCGCTCAGCCCTTTGGCGTCATCTCTCGGCCCTTGCACCCCCTGGCCCTGGCGATCGCCCTGGACGCGGCGTTCGTGGCCCAAAGTTTCTCCGGAGAAGTGGAGCGCACGGCTGAGCTCATCGCCGAAGGGGTCCGCCACCGAGGTTTCTCCCTCATCAACGTTCTTCACCCCTGCCCAAGCTGGAACCGGGTGCAGACCTTTGCCTGGTACAAGGAGCGGGTGTACTCGGTGGAAAAGGAGGGGCATGATCCCCGCGATCAAGCGGCGGCCTTGAAGCTGGCCTTGGCGGAAGGGGATCGAATTCCCACGGGAATTCTCTACCGCCGGGAGGGCCCCAGCTTTGAGGACCTGCACCCGGTGGTCAGCCGAACTTCCGTGGCCCTGTCCCCCCTTCCCCAGCCTGCGGATCTCCGCCCCCTCTTGGCTCGCTTCCAATGAAGTCCTGTGCGGAGCCCAGCCTTGGACAAGGGCCCTGGGTCTGGCCGGCCCATGAGGGCACGTACCTGGCGGTAGAGTTGGTTCCTGGAGCTGAACGCAGCGAGGTGGCAGGATTGCCCGGAGGGGCGTTGAAGGCGGGCCTGGCCGCACCCTCCTTCGAGGGCAAGGCCAATCAGCCCTTGGTCGAGTTTTTGGCGGACCCATTGGGGGTACCCAAACGCTGCGTGGAAATCCGGAAAGGGGAGCGAGGCCGAGCCAAACTCTTGTTCATCCGGGGCGTTACCGCTCTTGAAGTGGCAAAGACCCTTTCCCCCAAGGGAGCAATTCGGGCCCACGGAGCTTGAAGGAGGGGATTGTGCCCAAGCGCCTGGTGGTCGTGGACATTGAGCGGTGCGTGGACTGCCTCCTTTGCGCGTTTGCCTGCGCCCGGCGGTTCGGTGAGGGTGGGCTAGCTCGCTCGGCCATCGCCGTCCGCTCCCTGGGCGGGGTGGAGCGGGGGTTCACCGTGGTGGTGTGCCGCGCCTGCGAAGATCCCCCCTGCCTTCACGCCTGCCCTGTAGGAGCGATCGAGAAGGCCCCGGTGGGAGTGCGGGTGTCGCTTGAGCGGTGCATCGGCTGCGGAAAGTGCCGCCAGGCCTGCATCATCGGCGCTGTCCAATGGGACGAGGAAAACAACAAGCCGGTCATCTGCGTGCACTGCGGGCTCTGTGCTCGGTTTTGCCCCCACGGGGTGTTGGGCCTGGAGGAGGTGGACCATGGATAGCACCTTGGCCCGGGTGTTGGTCGTGGACCTGTCCCAGCACAGGGCGTGGGTTGAGGAGTGGCCTGAGCTTTTCCAAACCCGCCTGGGAGGAACAGGCGTGGGCATCGAGTTGCTGGAAAAGCTCTGTCCCCCGGGCCTGGATCCCTTAGCTCCCGAGGCGCCGGTGGTGTTCGTCGTGGGACCGCTGACCGCTCTTTTTCCCCTGGCCTCCAAAACGGTGGCGATGTTCAAATCGCCTCAGACCGGGAACCTTGGGGAGTCCCACTGCGGGGGCCGCAGCGCGGTGGCCCTGCGCCTGGCGGGCTTTGGAGCTCTGGTCCTTGTGGGCCGCAGCCAGGTGCCCGTGTACGTGGCCATCCATGGGGAAAAAGTGCACTTCCGGGATGCGCGGACCTTGTGGGGGATGTCCTCTTCCGTCACGGTGGGCCGGATCCTGCGCGAGGTGGAGCCGGGCTCGGGCTATCGCACCATCCTCCGCATCGGCCCGGCGGGTGAAAACCGCTGCGCCTACGCCGGGGTCATCGCCGAGACCTACCGCCACTTCGGGCGCCTGGGGCTGGGGGCTGTGTTCGGCAGCAAGAACCTCAAGGCGCTTGTGATCTCCGGGAAAAGGGCCATTCCCATCCCGGCCAAGGCCGCGTACCAAGCCCTGTACAGGACCTTGCACGAGCAGGCCGTGAAGTCCGGGGCCATGAAAAAGTACCACGACCTGGGCACGGCCCAAAACGTCGCCCCCCTCAACGAAATGGGAGCTCTGCCCGTGCGCAATCTCCGGGTCCAGCGGTACCCCGAGGAGCCGGCCTTCTCCGGGGAGCGACTGGCCCAGGGCTTTTTGGGCCGCAGGCTGGCCTGCACCGGCTGCCCTGTAGCCTGCATCCACCTTGCGGCCCTGCGCGAGCCCCATCCCCTCGAGCCCTACTTTTACAAGACCACGTTCGTCTCCTACGACCACGAGCCCCTGTACGCGCTGGGTTCTATGGTGGGGATGACCAACGCCCCTGGGGTACTCAGGCTCATCGACGCGGTGGAGCACATGGGTTTGGACGCCATCTCCTGTGGGGTGGCCCTGGCTTGGGCCACCGAGGCCTTTGAGCGCGGCCTGGTGAGGGAAAAGGATACCGGTGGCCTCCGCCCCAGGTGGGGCGAGGAGGAAACGTACGCGGCCATGGTCAAGAAAATCGCCCACCGGGACGGGGAGTTCTACGATCTTCTGGCCCAGGGTGTGGACAAGGCCGCGGCCCGCTACGGTGGGGAAGAGTTTGCCCTGGCCTTTGGAAGCTTGGAGATGCCCGGCTACCACACCGGGCCTGGGGCCTACCTTACCTACCTTTCCGGGTCCCGCCACTCCCACCTGGACTCTGCCGGCTACGCCCTCGACCAGGAGGCCTTGAACCGCGGGATGGCCCCGGATCCCGAGGCCTGGGCCCAGCGCCTGTTTCAGGAAGAAGCGTGGCGCCAGGTGCTTTCTTCGCTGGTGATCTGCTTTTTTGCCCGCGGGCTGTACACCCCTCCCACCGTCCAGCAGGCCCTGGCCACCTTGGGATCGGAGTGGACAACCGCGGCGTTGACCCAGCTGGGAGAGGACATCCTCCGCCGAAAGTACGCCTTCAAGGTCCGGGAGGGCTTCCGAATGGCCGGCTTGCGTATTCCCACAAGAATTGCGGAGTTGCCCACCCCTCACGGGGCGGTCGACCCCGACTGGCTCCGCCGCGGACTCCGGGTTATGGAGCAGCTCCTCGCCCATGCCCCGGGCTAAGCCACTCCCTGTGGAGCCCAGGCCTTTGCCGTAGCGAGGCCCCGGCACGTCAAGTACCCCGGAGAATGCTCGACCTGGTACCATCGTGCCCACAAGGAGGCAATACATGGCGAGCAAGAAGCTGATGGACCTAATGAACAAGGCGATCGCCCGGGAGCTGCAGGTTTCCATCCAGTACATGTGGCAGCACGTGCGGGCCACGGGGGTGGAGTCCCTGGAGGTGACGGACAAGCTCAAGAAGATCGCCATCACGGAGATGAAGCACGCCGAGGAGATCGCTGAGCGGCTGGACTACCTGGGAGGGGAGCCCACGACGGAGCCGGCCAAGATCACGGTGGGCAAGAACCTCGAGGAGATGATTGACCTGGACATCAAAGCCGAGGAGGAGGCCATCGGGTTGTACAAGCAGATCATCAAGGTGGCGTTGGAAGAGGAGGACTACACGACCAAACGGCTGTTTGAGGAGATCCTTTCCCACGAAGAAGAGCACCACAACGACTTCCTCACCATGAAGGGCAAGTAGGTTCGATGGGCTGGAAGGAGCGGTTGCAGCGGGAGTATCTGGAGACGGACCGGGAGTTTATGCAACAGGTGCTTCCCCTGGGCACGGTGAACTCTGGATCGTTTGGCCTGATTGCCGAGGCGGTTCGCTACGTTTTGGTGGCCGAGGGGGACGAGGTCCACATTCGCGTGGATACCCGAGCCCTTGAGGAGGTGCTCTCCTCCCTGACCCAAGGGGGCATGGTAGTGACCCGCAAGGACGCCGAGGCGGCGGTGATGCGGTTTGCGGAGCTGTGGGAGGGCAAGGCCCGAGCCCGGGGCAAGTGGGAGGAGGTCGTGGCCCAAGCCCGCGCGGCTGGAGAGGTCCTCTCCGAACTCCCCCGCCCTCCCCAGCGCCGTTCCCTTTGGAGCTGGCTTTTCGGCCGGTAAACCCCTCCCGCGCCCATGTGGAAGCCCCCGGAGTGGGTCAAACACGCGGTCTTTTACCAAATCTTTCCGGACCGCTTTTACAACGGGGACCCCACGAACGACCCTCCGGGCGTCCGCCCCTGGGGTGAGCTTCCCCACGGCCGCTCCTTCTTCGGAGGCGACCTCCAGGGAATTTTGGACAAGCTCGACTACTTAGCAGAGCTGGGCATCACCGCCCTGTACCTCACCCCCATCTTCAAGGCGTCCACGAACCACCGCTACGACGGGGAAGACTATTTTCTAGTCGACCCCGTTTTGGGGGGCAACGGGCTTTTGCGGCGGCTTGTGGACGCCTTGCACGCCCGGGGGATCCGCGTCGTGCTCGACGGGGTGTTCAACCACTGCGGCCGGGGGCATCCGTTTTTCCAAGACGTGGTGCGGCGCGGCCGCTCCTCCCCTTACTGGGGCTGGTTCATCATCGACGGGGACAGACCAAAAGTAAACCCTGAACCCAACTATGCTTGCTGGGCCGGCCATCCCGCCCTCCCCGAGTGGAACCACAAAAACCCCGAGGTGCGAGAGTACCTGCTTTCTGCGGTGCGCCACTGGCTTCGCGACTACGAAATCGACGGCTGGCGCCTGGACACTGTGGAGTACCTCCCTCCCGACTTTGTGAAGCAGATCTACGAAACCACCAAGGCGGTGAACCCCGAGGCCTACGTGCTGGGGGAGGTCATGGGTTTGGCCACTTCGTGGTTTCGCCACGAGGCCCTGGACGGGGTGATGCACTATCGGCTGTGGGAGGGGCTGGTGCACTTTTTGGCCCAAGGGGCGTGGAGCGCGGACCGGTTTGTGCGTTATGTCCATTACATTTGGAAGAGCTACCCGTTGGAAGCCAACTACGCCTGCTACAACCTGCTGGGCAGCCACGACAAACCGCGATTTCTCACCCTGAGCGGGGGTGACGCCAAGAGAGTGGAGCTGGCCGCGGCGTTTTTGTTTGCGTTCCCCGGGGCCCCGGCCCTTTACTACGGGGACGAGGTGGGCCTGGAAGGAGGGGAAGACCCAGACTGCCGGCGGTGCTTTCCCTGGGCAGGTTCTTGGAACGAGGCTCTTCTCACCAAATTCCGCGAGCTCACGGCCCTGCGCAAAGGAGAAGTCGCCCTTCGCGCGGGGGAGCTCGTCCAACTCCGGGCTGAGGGAAGTGGGGTCACACTCGTTCGTCGGCACGGGTCGGAACAAATCCTGTTTGCCCTCAACCCCAGCCCTCACAGCCTCGAGGTTCCCTTGCCTGCGCCAGGGGTGGATCTGGTGACGGGGGCAACCTTCCGGGGTTCCATCTGCTTGCCTCCTCATGCGTTCTGTTTCATCAAGGCCCGGCCTTAGGAGAATTCCCAGTGATCAAAGGGCCCTCGGTAGAGGAACGGGCCGGGGCCCTTACAATGAACAGGCGATGGACCTGCGCGCCGTTTTGGAGGAATCAGACCAGCTGAGCCTGGCGATGGGGGGTAGGTCCTTTGTATCCCGGTTGGACGTGCAACTTGCGAATGTTCCCGAGCTCGAGCCGTGTCCCGCGGGGTGGCAGCTCCAGCGACGGCCCGAGGCTGGGTCCGAGATGGCCATCCGGGAGTATTTGGTCGCAGGCGACCCGGTGTTGAGACTTGCCGTGGTGTCCCAAGGGGAAGCGGTGAAGGTGGAGGTGCAACTCCTCCGGTCTGTGCAGGGACTGGCCATGGGCGATGCGTTCATCAAGCCCTGTATGTTGGCCCCGTGGTTTGGCTTCTCCTCGGACCTGCGCTTCTTGGCCTGCACCTACGGTCTGGACGGCGGGGCGGGGTACCCGGGCGGGTACTGGCCCACCGTTGTGCTCGGGCAGGGACCCGACGACCTGCCCACCCACGCCTTGGGGCCTCTCGTTCTTTTCGACGACGAAGGGGCCGTAGCCATAGCCCCGGGGGACTTCTTCCTCACCAGTGCCCTCGTGCCCACTCCGGGCGGTGCCGGCCGAGGCCTCCATGGCCGGATCAACCAACTTCCCGCAGGAACCCGCCTGAGCACCTGGTTTGTCGCGGGGAAAGACCCCTTCCACGCCCTGCACAAGCTGGGGGATCGGCTCCTGGCCCGGGCGGGAAAATCCCGGGGTACTCACGCCGATCATCCCCTGTTTTCGCGGCTCGGCTATTGGAACGCCTATGGCTCCTACTACAGCGAGCCGCTGCATCCCCTGGACGGGGAGATCCTCCAATCTCTGGCCGCCTCGTTTGCCAAAGCAAAACTCCCAGTAGGTTACTTTGGCCTAGATCTTTGGTATCCCTACGAGACGATCGGCCGAGCCAACGTGTTCCGACCTGACCCCCGCAAGTACCCCGCTGGTCTCAAGAGAATCCTCCAAAAGGCGAAGATCCCTTACGTCCTTCACCTTTCAGC